>DASQYE010000484.1:0-3936 GCA_035639355.1 Pyrinomonadaceae bacterium | reverse complement strand
CGGCGACCGCAGGTGTCTTCTTCAACCTGTCCAGCTGGGGCGTGCGGTGGATCGCGGCGCACGACCGCGAGCTTGCTATCCTGGCTCGAAACGGCTACGGGCCCGATCAGATGCCCTGGTTCTTCCGCTACATACCGTTCGCCAACCTGTATGACCTGAGCCTGGCCTTCGCTTTCGGCGCGGGTATCACTACGCTTCTTATCGCGCATCGCAAGAGCTTTCGCTTCCTCGGCGCGGTATCGCTGCCGCTCGCGGCCCTGATTCTCCTGCTGGCGCGTTTTATAGGCAACGAGTTCATAGACCTTCCGCCAATACTGGATTCCTACTGGCGACCCATTCACGTCGGCATCGCCTCGCTCTCCTACGGCGTGGCGCTCGTCTGCTTTGCCGTGGCGGTCGTCTATCTATTGAAGGACGGGGTCAAGACGGAGGCGATGGCCATCTGGTCAAGCATCTTTGCTCTCGCGGTCTTTGCCACCATCAGTAAATTTTCAGTCTTTACCACGCTCTCCTACAGCGCCTCTACATTTCTTCCGAACGGGGCGGGCGGGCGCAGGCCCATCCCCCTGCGTGTAGATATTCCCTGGGTCGGGCCGATGCTCCTACTGGCCGGGCTCTTGTTGGTGGGTATCATCATTGCCTTCGCCGTCTACCTGTCGAAGGAGGATTTGAAGGCGCGAGCGTGGGGTCATCGCCTACTGAAGCTCTCGCTGGTCGTGCAGGCGGCCGCAATCGCTTT
The DNA here is from genome assembly GCA_035639355.1 of Pyrinomonadaceae bacterium. Taxonomy (GTDB): domain Bacteria; phylum Acidobacteriota; class Blastocatellia; order Pyrinomonadales; family Pyrinomonadaceae; genus DASQYE01. The sequence continues at coordinate 3,197 of DASQYE010000484.1, read as the reverse complement.
CCTCGTCTCGCAGATCAAGACGCTCGGCGACGTTGCGCCGCGCATTCAGCAAAGGCTCGCCGCAGACCCGCTCGGTTACGAGCGCCTGGGCCGCTGGATGGCCGAACAGGAGGGATTAAGGGCCGAGCAGATAGCGCAGATTCCGGTCGAGCGGCTGGAAGGCGTGGCGCGTCAGTTCGTAGAACAGAACGGCTCGAAGCTTGTCCTGAGCATCAACGCCAACCCGGTCGAGCTGGCCGCGCTCATCACTGCTTTCGCCGCGACGCTGTTTGTGATTATCTTCAGCTTCCGCACGGAGACCTTGCGCGCAGTGCTCCCGCCCAAAGAGAAGCTCGATAGCCTGATGTACAAGACGGCGTCGGTGGCCTTCGCGGGTCTGGCGATGCTGTTGATTACGGGGGCCGTGTGGGCCAACGAGTCTTGGGGCCGCTACTGGGGCTGGGATTCTAAGGAGACGGGCGCGCTCGTCGCGTGGCTGACCTACGCGGCGTTCCTGCATACGCGCATCTCTCGCGGGTGGACGGGGCGCAGCTCTGCCTATTTCGCGCTGATCGGTTTCCTTCTGGTGATCTTCACTTACCTGGGCGTCAGCTACCTGCTGCCGGGTCTGCACTCATACGCCTAAGAGGGCCGCAAAGAGAGAGCGCGCGCGAGCGTTCGCGTTTACCTTCAGCCACTCATGAATAAAGAGAACGTTTTATATTCCATCATCGGCTTGCTCCTGGGGTGCATCGTCGGGTTCATCTTTGCCAACTCGGTCAACCAGAAGGGCACGGCGCGCCAGCCGTCGGCCACGGGCGCAGCCAACTCGCGTCAGAACTCGAATCTTCCGCCCGATCATCCACAGGTTCCCTCAAACGAGGTCGCCGATCAGTCGGGGATGCAGGAGCAGGTGACGGCGCAGATTCAACAGGCGCGTAACGAGCCGAATAACTTTGAAGCGCAGGCGAAAGCCGCCGATCTCTTTTACCAGATACGCCGCTTCGATGATGCGATAGAGTTTCTGCTGCGCGCCAACCAGGTACGCCCAGATGACTATACGACGATAGTGAAGCTCGGCAACGCGAACTTCGAGACCGGCAATTATGAGACGGCTGAGAAATGGTACACGGCGGCGCTCGCCAGAAACCCGGACGACGTGAACGTTCGCACAGACCTCGGCCTCACCTTTTACCTGCGCAATCCGCCCGACTACGAGCGCGCCATCAGCGAGTATCGCGGCTCGCTTCAGCGCGACCCTCGTCATGAGCAGACCTTGCAGAACCTGGTCGTCGCCTTGACGCGCGTCGGAAACGCGGCGGAAGCCGAGGAGATGCTCGCCAGGCTTCGGGAGGTATCTCCCGGCAACGAGGCCCTGTCCAAGCTCCGCTCCGATCTGGATAGTCTGAAATCGCAGCCCGGCGCACAGGCGGCCGCATCACCCAAAGGCAAGCAGACGCCTGCGGCTAGAAATAGGGGCCGCCGATAAAGCCGCTTTATCTGCCTGCCCGGAATCTGTCTATAGCACTCACCCGCCTCGAAATTTAAGGCCAACCTGGGAGCTTCCGTCCCGCCCGTCAACTGTACAAAGAGAGCGCGCGCGCCCGTCAAAGAGACTAGGGCTCTATGGACATGCGCAGCACGGTCGCCAACGAAAACCGTTCCGTCTTTCCATCGCTTGAGACGATCACGATCTGCCCGTTGCGAACCGTCACGCTTCGCACGCTGCTCATAAAACGCTCCGTCCTCATTCCGTCCCTGGTCTCTATGATGAGGCGCGGATTGAGGGCGGGCTCGGCGGGTGAAGCCTGCGTCGATGGCGTCTCGGCGGCGGTGGTCTCGCGCGGCGTAGGCGTAGGTTGCGGCGTGACTCTGGTGCGTCGTCTCGCGGGCTTTCTTGGCCGTCTCCTTCTGACGGGCTCCGGGTTCGCCGCCGGTTCGGGGGGCGTAGCGCTCCCGGTCGTTTCCGTCCTCGATTCGGTTGGCACAGGCGCGGTATTCTCCGCCGTCGTCTCGGCGCTGGGGGTCGGCTCGGGTTCAGGCTCGTCTATGCGTGCGCCGGTGGACGTGACTCGTCTGACGCTTTTTTCCGTCCGCTCCGTGGCGGTAGGGTTCTGGCCGGCGGGGCTCACTTCCGGGGGCGTCGGGGCCGACGAGACGGGCTCGAACGTGCCCTCAAAGCGTATGCTATAAGTGCCCTCGCTATCATTGGCGCTACGGGCTTCGACGCGCAGGATCAGAGATTCGCGCTGCCTCAGGAAAATCGTCCTCGTCGCACTCGACGCTCGCGCGCCAGCGTAGATGCTTATCTTGCCCAGGGGGCGCAGGCTCCCTGCCGTGAACAGGTCAACGTCACCGTTCAAATTGTTGCTCGTAACTGTGATTATAAGATCGCCCGGCGTGCCGGCCAGTAGATAAAAATGTCTGGTCAGGCGCGCGTCTCCGATGTCTCTGGCGGCAATAGCGCCGCTGACCTCGTTCGTGGTGGCGGGCGTCGGAAAGGAAACGTCCTGTGACTGGGCTCGGGCTTGCCCGGCCGACAAGATCGCCACCGACAGCACGGACAGGAGGGCGACTGCGAGCCTCGAATGCGGAAACGGAGCGTGTCTCGAATCGTTCATAACATGTACCTTAAAGCAAAAGAGATTCTTCTAATACGGATGACCTGCCGGCGGAGATTTGACCGACGCCCCTCGATAAGCTTAACGGTGGCTTAAAGGTTAGCAGATTTAACGACAGAAAAGTAATCGACCGAAGCTCGTCCGGCGCTGCCCCGCGTGTGCGCCGCTATAAGGAAGAGGGGCCGCAGAGGGCTGCGCGACCATGTGATTTTCGGATGGCATCTCAAACATACGGGCTTCGAGTCATTGTTCTGAGTCATTATCGGCATCCACGCTTCGCCCCAATATCTTCGCTTCGCTTTCTGGCGAAGATGGTCTATGAAAAGATACAATGACTCTAATCCGTAGCCTTGACGGACGATGATCTAAGCCCGGACTTTCGATGATAAAGACATTGACGCACATCTTCATTCTCTTGCTCCTGTGCGGCGCGGCCCAACCTTCGAGCCCGGCGCAGGAGGAGGAGGGCGATTCCCCCTGGGTTCAAGTGTCGCCCGAAGGCGAAACGTTTACGGTCTTGATGCCCGGCCGGCCCGCCTCCGCCACTAGGAGCTATCGGAGCGGCGGGATCAATGCGACGGGTTCTGTCTATTACGT
>DASQYE010000483.1:0-7306 GCA_035639355.1 Pyrinomonadaceae bacterium | reverse complement strand
CGCCACAACTCGCCGCGCACAAGCACGGAGCCTTCGGGCTTCAAGATCGTTTCGACCACGGCCGACGCCCCCAGCAGATCGAGCCGGGCGCGAGCGGCCGCTCTTTTATGTCTCGACAGCCGAGCCACGGCGGCGAGCAGGGCAATCAGACCGCCCGTCATCAGGCCCAGGAAAGTCAGCGTCAAACTCGTCATGCTCTCTCTACTTGCAGAAGGTTTGCGTAGAGCCTGTAAAATTACTTACGCCGCGTTGAGGAGCCCTATTCTAACATAACGCAAAAGCAAAAAGGCAGAAGGCGAAAGTGCGAGCACGCGCGCACACATTCTCTTACCTTCTGCCCCGTCTACTTTCGCCTTGCTTTACCTGCCGCCCGTATCGACCTGGCGTTGAAGCGCGATGGCGTCCTGGTTATTGGCGTCTATCTGCATGGCGCTGCGCGCGTAGGTGAGAGCCATCGCCCGATCGCCGCGCTCAAGGAAGATACGGCCCAGTAGAATGTGCGCGTCGATCATCCTGGCGTCCCAGAAGATCGCGGTCTTGAGGGCGCTGATGGCGGCCTCCTGATCGCCGCGTCGTTGATTGATACGCCCGATCAGCAGGTAGGCTTCGGCGCTCATGGGCTCGATGGTCAGGACACGGCGCAGCTCCGGCAGAGCCTCGTCGTCGCGGCCCGCCTGGTAAAGCTCGCGCGCCTTGGCCAGAAGGTCTTGAGTATTATTGGTCTCCGTGGGCTCGTCCTTTTTCTCGCGGGCGACCTCGAAATAATCGCTGCGATTGAAGGAATCTCGCAGGCGCAGCGAGACTCCGGGCGTCGTCTGCGACTTCTGCCACTCGGTCTGCCACTTGGCATATACCTGTAGATAGCGTCGCGCCTGATCATCGGCGGCTACAGCAGGCTCGCTGCTCCCCATACGCTCGAGCGATTTGGCGAAGAGGAAATACGCCTGGCCGTCTTTCGGATTATCCGTAATGACAGGGCGGAGCTGATCGGCGGCCTCCGAGTACTTGCCGCTGAGGAAGAGAGCGTAAGCGTAGTTGAAGCGCACCATCATATCTTCGGGCGTGGACTCGGCGGCGCGCGCCAGGAACTTTAAGCCCTGTTCAAGCAGACGCGCTCGCTCTTCCTGTTTCTTCTCGTCGCGCGCGGCCTGTATGGAGATCGCGCCCGCGTTATTGTAAACGCCCGTCAGAGGCATCTCCGCAGATAAGGGCACGAGCACGTTGAGCGCATCGTTGAGGTCGCTCAAGCGCCAGTAGGCTAGCCCAGCGTAGTAGGCGGCCTCGGCGTAGTGCGGGTCTTTCGTCTGCAACTTGGAGAAATACTCGGCGGCGTTTTTCCAGTCGCTGCGCTTGAGATAGAAGTGGCCCAGCTCGAAGGAGGGCTGCGGGTAAGTCGCGCCCGCGTTGGCGTCGGCGTAGAAGCGCAAAGCGTTCTTGAAGTAGTTCTCGCGCGTCGCGTCCCCGTCGGGCGTGAGCTTGCCCTTGACGTAAGCCTCGAAAGCCTTGGGCGGAACCTTCGTAGCCTGCTGCACAAACTGGTTCTGCGAGAAGGGAAGCGCTTTGTCTCGCTGGTACAGAACCTGGTAGGCGAGGCGGCCCTGCATGGTCTGCAAGGTTGAGAGCGCGCCGCCGAAGTCATATTCACGTGTGGCCCAGCGCCCGTCCGGCATCAACTCGCCCATCAAGCGCCCCTCGTTGACTTTGATAACGCGCGCGCTGCCCTGCAAAGCGGCGGGCGTACTGCCCTGCGGCGGGGTGATGCTGTAAGTGCCGAGCACGATCATGGTCGCGCGCGCCTCGCGCGCCAGTTTGATGGCGGTGGCGCGCGAGGGCAGAACGTTCTGCGGTAGACGCACGCGCTGGTAGGCCAGCTCTCTCTCGTCGCTGGAAACGACGACCAGGTCCGGCATCACGCTCAGCAGCTCCGAGAGCGAATCGGCGAAGCTCTCGCCGACCCAGTTGTACTCGTGATGATTCGACGTATTCTCGAAGGGAAGAATAATGACGACATCGCTGGTCGAACGCGTTTGCGCAGAGACGTTCGACGCGGGTGAAAAAGATAGAAATACAAAAAGCAGCGCCAGCGCCGCGACCTGCATAGAAAACCGTCGTCTCAGCATGAAATCCATACCCTTATAATAATAGTGTCAGCTTCAGTCTAACTTCCCTCGCGGTCAACTCCTGCGGCAACTTTCACGGCAGGCTCGGTTTGATGCCACTATCATACCTCCGGTTGGACGCAAAAGGCATCTGCCGAGGGCCCGGCCGGCCGCTGGCCGTTCTTTCGAGCCCTATGCTAATTTCATTAGATGAAACGGCTTCGAGAGATTCACTTTTACCTGGGCGTTTTCTTCGCGCCCATGATCATCTTCTTTGCGCTTTCCGGCGCTCTTCAAACCTTCAGACTACAGGAAACTCCCAGGGGCAGCACTTATACTCCGCCGTCCTGGATAGTGCTGCTGGCGGACATACACAAAGACCAGCGCGCTCGTCACGCCCAGGGCGTTCCACGTTCCGCTCCACTGATGTGGTTCGTAGTGGTAATGGCCGTCGGCCTGATTAGCACAAGCCTTCTAGGCATTTACATGGCCTTCAAATATAACCGTGCTAAGCGCCTGGTCTTTGGCCTGATGATCCTGGGCTTTGTGATTCCCATCGCCTTACTTTATTTATGACCCTGGGCCGATAAGGGGTGCTCGATTTGTCGTGAGAGACGACGGCGGCGGCGCTCTATGAGCATTTGACTCATCCGCCTCTTTGGGGTACAAGCGAATTGATTCCGACTAGAACTTTTGCGGCCAGCATCATCAATATCCATCAACGTCTGAGGGGCGCAGGCTTCGGGACAGGCTTAGGGGGCCGGCGTCTGCGGGAGAACTCTTTATGTTACGTATCAAAAACTTCTGTCTGGTAATCGTTATCCTGGCGCTCGTCGCCGGCAACAGTACTGGCGCGCTGGCGCAGGCTAATAATCAGGGCGGGGCGGTCGCGTCGTCGTCATCATCGACCCCATTGGTTGCTCCGCGTTTGAATTTCGAGAAATACAAGTTGAAAAACGGTCTCGAAGTGATTCTTCTTGAGGATCATCGTCTGCCGCTGGTCGCCGTCAACCTTTGGTATCACGTCGGCCCGGCCAACGAGCGACCCGGACTGACGGGCTTCGCACACCTCTTCGAGCACATGATGTTCCAGGGCTCGAAGCACATAGGCGACGACGCTCACTTCCAACTGCTCGAAGGCGCTGGCGCGAGCGACATCAACGGGACGACGGATTTCGACCGCACAAACTACTTCGAGACGCTTCCCTCGAACCAGTTGGAGCTTGCGCTCTGGCTCGAAAGCGACCGCATGGGATTCCTGCTCGACAAGCTTGATAATACCAAGCTCTCGAACCAGCGCGACGTAGTGCGCAACGAGCGCCGCCAGGGTGAAAACTCTCCCTACGGGCTGGTCGAAGAGGCAGTGTTCCATAATCTCTTCCCGAAGACGCATCCATACTACGCCTCCGTCATAGGCTCGCACGCGGACATCGAATCGGCGCGGCTCAAAGACGTGCGCGAGTTCTTCAAGCTCTATTACGCGCCCAATAACGCCAGCCTGGCGATCGTCGGCGACATAGACAAGGCGCAGGCGAAAGCGCTGGTCGAAAAGTATTTCGGGCCGATTCCTGCGGGAGAGCCCGTGCCTAAGATCAACGCGACCACGCCGCCGATCACTTCCGAAAAGCGCGTCGTCGTCACGGATCAGGTCGAGTTGCCGCGCGTTTACATGGCCTGGATTACCGACCCGATCTACAAACCGGGCGACGCGGAAGCGGACTTGCTGGCGATGGTCCTGGGCGGCGGCAAATCCAGTCGTCTCTACAAGCGGCTCGTCTACGAACGACAGATCGCGCAGGATGTCAGCGCCATACAGTATTCACTAATCCTCGGGTCGCTCTTCCAGATTCAGGCGACGGCCAAACCGGGCGTCAAGCCCGAAGACCTCGAACGCGCCATCGATGAAGAACTGGAGGCTGTGCGCAAAGGCGGCCTGACTTCGGATGAGCTTGCGCGCGCCCGCAATGTCCTTCAGTCGCGGATCATCCAGGGGCTGGAAACTCTAGGCGGCTTCGGCGGCGTCGCCGACCGCCTGAACCAGTACAATCACTATCTGGGCGATCCCGATTTCCTCTCGAAAGATTTGGAGCGGTACGACAAAGCGACCATTGCTTCGGTACAGAAGGTCGCGCAGGAGAAATTGACTAAGAACGCGCGCGTCGTCGTCTACGGTGTGCCCGGAAAGAAGGTCATTGACGATGTGCCCAAGACGGCCGAGGAAGAGAAGAGCGAGGCGACGCCGCAGGCAACAGGCAGCGATGCGCAGCAGGACTGGCGCAATCAGCAGCCGCAGGCCGGAGCCGCATCGAAGCTCGCCCTGCCCGTGCCCAAATCTTTCAAGCTCGCCAACGGCCTTACGGTAATGCTCGTCGAGCAACACAACTTGCCGGTCGTCTCCGCCAACCTGGTCGTCCTAAGCGGCAGCGAAGCCAACCCGGCGACTAGGCCCGGACTCGCCTCGTTCACGGCCGACATGCTCGACGAAGGTACTGGTAAGCGTTCGTCTTTGCAGATCGCCGACGACGTGGCGGCCATCGGCGCAACGCTCAACACCACCTCGACTAGCGATGCGTCGTCCGTCAGCGTGCGCACTCTGAAGAAGAACGCTGATGCCGCGCTCGACCTCGTCGCGGACGTGGCGCTTCAGCCAGCCTTCGCGGCCAAGGAGCTGGAAAGAGTACGCAGCAACCGCCTCACACAAATCCTACAGCAGCGCGACAACCCGAACGTGCTTTCGAGCCAGGTGTTCAACAGCGAAGTCTACGGAGCCAATCATCCCTACGGCTACACCGAGCTGGGCACCGAAGAATCCATTAAGGCCGTCACGCGCGATGAAATGTTGAAGTTCTGGCAGTCGGGTTACGTGCCGGGAAATTCGGCGCTGGTGGTCGCCGGCGACATCAGCGAAAGCGAGCTGCGCGCGCTCGCCGAAAAGCACTTCGGCAAGTGGAGCGGCAAAGCCTCGCCCGTCACACGTCCGGAGGTGCAGGCCTCCGCCGCGCGTCGCATAGTGATCGTGGACAAGCCTGGCGCGCCGCAGACGGCGCTTCGGATAGGTCTTGTGGGCGTCCCCCGAGACAACCCGGATTACGTGCCCATCGAAGTGATGAACACAGGGCTCGGCGGACTCTTCTCCAGTCGCATCAACCTGAACCTGCGCGAAAAGAACGGCTACACTTACGGCGCAGGCTCTGCTTTCGTCTACCGGCGCGGCCCCGGCCCCTTCTATACCGTCACGAGCGTTCGCACGGATGTTACCGCGCCGGCGGTGCGCGAGATTTTCAACGAGTTCGAGCGGATGCGTTCGACGGAAGTGAGCGCCGAAGAGTTGAAGCTGGCAAAGGATTCGTTCGCGCGCTCGCTGCCAGGGCTCTTCGAGACGACTGCGCAGGCGGCGGCGAGCATCGGCCAGCTTTTCATCTATAACCTCCCGCTGGACTATTACCGCACCCTGCCGGCCAAGATCGACGCGGTGACGATCGCCGACGTGCGGCGCGTCGCCGACAAATACTTGCAGCCGAACTCTATGGTTATAGTGGCCGTGGGTGATCGCAGCAAGATCGAGCCGGAGCTGTTGAAGCTCAATCTGGGCAAAGTCGAAGCGCGCGGGCTGGACGGCAAGACGATGCCACGGAAATAGCGCCCGTGCATAATCCCTGCGTGCGTCCGAGCGCTTTAGCCGCATCCGGGAGTACTTGCTAATACCGATTTGTATTGACAGGTACGGAGTTTAGTTAACATAGCGTCACCAGAGGTTGACCAATAAGGAGCGGATCATAGCCCGGCAGCCTCTTAGAATAAAGGCGGCGCGTCCTCACCCAGCGCCGCCTTTCACTTATAACTTTTGGGATTACGTAAAGACGCGTACACCACGTCCATTCAAGCACGCTCTCTCTCCGGGCCTATTTATCCAAGGGGCTTCTTACGCCTTTGCCTCCACGATTCAAGACATGCGTGTAAATCATCGTCGTGCTCACGTCCTTATGCCCTAATAGCTCCTGTATAGTCCTAATATCATAGCCGTCTTCTAAGAGATGCGTAGCAAAGCTATGCCTGAGCGTGTGACAACTGGCTTGCTTACTGATTCCGGCCAGCTTGATTCCTCTTTTGACCGCCCTCTGCAATGAGTCTTCTGAGGTGTGGTGCCGCCTGATCTGTCCTGAACGAGGGTCAGCCGTTAATTGACTGGCAGGAAACACCCACTGCCATATAAAATCTCTGGCGGCATTGGGAAATTTTCGTTCCAAAGCATAAGGCAAATAAACCTTACCATAGCCATTTCTCAAATCCCGCGTATGCAGAAGTCCAACTCTCGAAAGCTGTTGCCGTAGAGGTTCGGCTAAAGGAGAAGGCAGAACGCTCCGCCTGTCCTTCTCCCCTTTGCCGTTTCTGACTATGATTTGCTGATACCCGAAATCTATATCTTTAACCCTCAACCGCACGCATTCCATCAGACGCAAGCCGGCCCCGTAAAGTAGACCGGCCATTAAATAATGTGTGCCTGAAAGATGTGCCAATACCCGCCTCACCTCTTCTCTAGTAAGCACAGTAGGAACTTTAACGGGGCGTTTTGCTCGTTCAATGCCGTCAATGAATCCTATTTCTTTGTCCAGGACATCACGGTACAGGAAAAGAAGGGCCGCGAGAGCCTGGTTCTGTGTGGAGGCAGAAACTTTACCTTGATTGGCAAGGTGTGAGAGATATTGACGGATCTCCTCTACGCCCATCTCACGCGGGTGGCGCTTATGATGAAAGATGATGAAGCGTTTGATGACCTGCACGTAAGCATCTTCCGTACGAATGCTATAATGCTTGAGCCTGAGATGATGTCTAACTTGGGTAAGAAGCGGGGTCTTTCGCGAGGACAAACTATCATACATAACTTGGTCTCCTGCTAAAGTGAGGTTGAACAGAAGAGCTGGAATGAAGGGATTATGCACACACCAGGAGGCAAAATCCAGAATTCTAGCGATTAGACCGCGCCCGCGGCGGTAAAACTAGAACATTAGCTATTTAGGCCGCAGTGCACGGTATTTTCTGTAAAATACTGCTACGGTCTAATTGTAGTTAGGCGCTACGCTGATTCTGACAAATATATTATGGTTGACCAAAATCAAAATACATCTCCGACCTGTCCATTTTGCGGCAAGGCAACCGAAGTTGGATGCCTGATGGGTAAAGACAGCCTCATCCCTTTCCAGTGGTAT
>DASQYE010000482.1:0-2999 GCA_035639355.1 Pyrinomonadaceae bacterium | reverse complement strand
TGTTATCCATCAGGCCCGCGAGCGCGAAGCTCTGGCCGTCTCTCAGCTCGATGCCCGTCTTGGCGCGTCGCGTCTTCAGGGCGGGGATAACGAAGCCGTCGAACTTGACGCCGGTCGAAAAGTCTATGGTCGAGACTTCGGGCTCAAGCTCAAGGCGAATATGGTCTTCGTCTATGATGGTCGGCTTGAAGTTCAGGCGAATGCCGTATTCCTTGAAGACCACCGTGACGGAGCTTCTGTTGTCGCCCGTCTGAACGATGGGGACTGGAAACTCGCCGCCAGCCAGGAAGCTTGCCTGCTGGCCGTCCATGGCGATCAGGTTCGGCTCGGCGAGCGAGCGCAGAGCGCCCTGCTGCTGAAGCGCGCGAACCATCGCCATAGTGTTTCCGCCCATCACGAAAAGGTTCAAGGCGTTCGAGAGCGTCCCCCCCAGTATCCCGTTCGTCACGCTGCCGAGCGAGCTAGGGCCCTGGCCCGAGTTGACGTAGGAGCCGGAGCTGCCGCCCTGGTAAGCGAAGGACGTTCCGAGGTCTTTCAGGCGGTTGCGGCTCACCTCTGCGACGCGAACCATCAGCTGCACCTGCGCCGCGTTCTTCACCGGGGAGGCCAGCATATTGACGGTCTTGAAGCCGGCGGCCTCGACCACGCTCTGCACCTGGACGGCCGTCGTCGGGTCTTTAACGCTGCCCGAGAGGACGACCGAGCCGTTGGCCTGGCTCAAGCGTATGTCGTCCTTCGGAAAGAGCGCCCTGATCTGCGAATCGATCAAGGATAGATTGGCCCTCACGTAAACATCGAAGACCAGAAACTTTCCGCCCGACTGCTCCCAGGCGATGAAGTTCACCTGCCCGAACGCTTTGCCGTTGACGAGCACTTGGTCGGGCGCGACGAGCACGGCCTCGGCTATCTCAGGGTTCGAGACCGAGAAGCGACCGATGGAGCGGTCGAAGTTGATGACGCGCGATTGGCCCACGAGCACGTTGACGGGAATCGCTTCCTTGTTGTTAGAGAACGACGCGCGATAGGAGGTCTCCTGCGCGCCGGCGGTCTGGACTAGGGCCGAGACGATCATCGCCGCACAAAGAAGGGTGACGATGCGTGCGAAGGGTAAACGGGTCTGCATGATTCTTATGGCTCCTTTGGTGGCGAAAACTTGCGGCAAGTAGTCGGCAACCCGCTCATCAGCTTTTTACCGATGACTGATTACCGACGACCGGATTGCTAATTGGGGAAATCAACGCTGCGCTTTTTTCCCGCCTCGATCATCTCGACCGTAGAGCGCGGCGCTGGCGGCGCTTGGGGGGCGGCCGGGGCCGGGCTTGGCGCCTCGACGCGCACGCGGCGCGGCGCGGGTCTGGGCTCGGGCTGGGTTTGCTCGCTCTTGAGCGCGCCCGGCGACGGCGCTGGCATGGCGTGCTCGCCCGACAGCAACGTGCGCTTGTTGACGCCCGTGGTCTGCGCGTCGCCCTGGTCTATGGCGTTGCGCATGACGAGTTGCAGCTTGCCCTCGTTGGCGGCGAGCACAAGTTTCTCAGCCTGCTCGGGCGTCACCTGTAGCGTCACGGCTTTGACGCTGCTGGCCTCGCGCTCGTCCTTCGGCTGGTCTATGTTCTGGCCGTTGGCCAGGACCCTTATGTTCTGTAAAACGATCTTCGAGATGGGGTCCTGCGAAGAGTTCTCGGCCGGGTCTATGACGACGACCACGTCAACCATCGCGCCCGGTTGAATAAAGCCCGAGATGCCCACCACGTCGTCAACCTTGACGGTGATGGCGCGGTATCCTTCCGGGATGACGGCCGAGAGACCGCCCGCCGTTCCTTCCGCCGCGAGCTTGGCGTCCGTGACGGGCTCGCGCGCCGCTATGTTCGTCACCGCGACGCGGCCCGCCAGCTTTTCAACGGAATCGAAGACGCCGTCGGGCATAGACTCGCGCGGGAACTGCACGACGCTCAGTTGTTCGGGGATGATCTTGGTGCCGAGCGGAATGGCGACCTTCGCCACCACGACGTTGTTGAGGTTTTTGGTGTAAGCTTGCGCGCTCGAAAGATAACGGCTCACGGAAACAGCCGCGAGTGTTCCGAACAGCAGCGCGCCGCCCATGACGATCAGGAAACGTTTGTTCCGCATGGCTCTTTTCTCCGTTTAGAGTGAACTCTTCCCAACGCCCGGTTACAATTTCAAGCGCGGAAGAGGGCGACTGAGATGAGGCTGCCGATCATGATGGCAACCCCGTAGGGGATTGTGTGGCGGCGATCCGCCGGTACTGCAAAGCGCGGCATCTGCCACCCAGGCAACAGGCCCACCAGGATCATCAAGACGCGCTGCATAGTGGCGCGCACAGTGCCCGCGCGTATCATCGAATAGACGGCGATCACGCCGCCCGTAATCATCACGATCAAGAGCGTAGGCAGCACGAGTCCCGCGCCGACGATTGCCCCGACCGCCGCGAAAAGTTTTACGTCGCCCGCGCCCATCGCTCCGAAGATGTGCAGGATAAATAGCGGAAAGAAGGCGAGCGCACAGCCTGAGAGGCTAGCCAGGAGTCCGCTGAAACCGGCAAAGATAGCGTTGATGGTGAGTCCGCCGACGAGCGCGGCGAGCACGAAAGCATTCGGGATGCGACGATAACGCACATCGTAATAGGCGATGACGACGGCCAGCGGCGCGAGCAATGTGATGTAAAGAAGAAGGGCTGACATCCTGGTTTTTCTGATTTCGGTCTGAAAAGCTTCAGGCGGCTTTTGTTAATCGGTTTCTTAACCGAGCTTGCTTGTTAACAGGTCAATCTTGAGCTTGATGGCGTCGCCTAGAGTGTTGAAGACTCCGACCACTGCGAGCGCGACGAGCGCGGCAGCGACCGCATACTCGGACAGTTCCAATCCCGTTTCATCTTGAAGAAAGCTCTTAACCATTTTGCTTGCTCCTTATCAACTATGGAGTTTCGGAAATCGCACTCTTTATCTCTTTTGGGCCAACTGCCTGCTTGATCTTGATGACGG
>DASQYE010000481.1:0-3483 GCA_035639355.1 Pyrinomonadaceae bacterium | reverse complement strand
CTACAACGTCGTCGGCATCCCCGTCGCTGCCGGTCTGCTCTATCCCTTCACGGGCTGGCTGCTCTCGCCGGTCATCGCGAGCGCGGCGATGTCGCTCTCAAGCGTCTCGGTCGTCGCCAACAGTCTACGCCTGCGACGCTTTCGTTCCGATATTTGAAGAAGGGGGTTGAGTGAGATGGATTCGACCGAGATGGCTGTGTTGACGGGTGGGCTCGCGAGCATAGCGCTGGTGCTCTGGTACTTCTTCGGCGAGCGCGAGACAGTGGCGGCCGAGACCAACGAGAGCGGCGTGCAGGAGATCAAGGTCACGGTCAGGGGCGGTTACTCGCCCGACCGTATAGTCGTGCGCGAAGGCGTGCCCGTCCGCTTGGACTTTTACAGGGATGAAACGGAGTCTTGCAGCGAGCAGGTGATCTTCGGCGATTTCGGCATCGCGCGCCACCTGCCGCCCTTCAAGACCACGTCTATAGAGTTCACGCCGGACAAAGCGGGCGAGTACACTTTTACCTGCGGCATGAATATGATGCGCGGCAAGCTGGTCGTCGCCCCGCGCTGATTAATCCTCTGCGAGCCCGCCAGTTTAGAAAGGCTTTATCTAATCCGAAAAGGAGAGGGGCTTGTCGTTTATGAGAATCCTCGGACACACCATCAGAAGGGGCTTGCTTCTTATGTTGGCGCTGGCCTCCTGCGCAGCGATCATGGAAGCGACCGTGGCCGCGCAAGGTGGCCGCAGAGAGCCTTTTGAGATCAAGTCCATGCGGGCCAGGCTCTTTATGAGCCGTGACGGTTCCCTGGGAGACGACCTGCTCGCCAGCGGAGAGGCAAGCCTTCTCTGGAACGTAGGCATTCACTACAGCTCGGACGCGGTGCTCGTCGTCGTGGAGATTGCGGGCCCGCCCGACACACGCGAGCCCTACCGCAAACTTGCCTTCACGGCGACGAGCGGTCGGAGGGTTCTGCTCAATCAAACCGTCCCGATCTACAATTTCTTTGACGACGCCCGTTATCACGCGGCCTTCATAGTGCGCGTGTCGGGCTGCGATCCCGTAAATCTTACCGCGCGCATCCTCGGACAAAGAAGACAGGCGACCTTGACCAGGCGAATCAACTTCCAGTGCGGCGAGTAAAAGCCAAAGACTCAACGCCGCAGGAAAAAGCGCGCGCTGCGCCCACGGCTCACGCCGCAGGCTACAATCTTAAGCTTCCGGGCGGGGCTTTCGGCACACTTCTTCGACCGCGCTCTTAGTATTTCGCCTGTAGAATCTCTGCCAGATGCTTTGTGAAGGCGGAGCGCGGCATCACTCGATCGAAGCCTGCCGCTTCGGCCCTCAGCTTCAAGGCCGTCTGGACGTGCGAGAAGAAGCCTATGAGCGGAAGCTCGCGTAAGACCGCGTCGGCCTTCAAGCTCTCTGCGAGCGCGAACGGGTCGCATCGCTGCGCGTGTAGATCGACGATGACGAGCACGGGCGCGTCCTCGCGCGCGGCTGCGACCAGAGCATCTGCGCTGCGCGCGAAACGAACATCGAGCCCCAGATGCTCGGCGGTCGCCCTGATCTTACCGGCGAAAAACATATCGTCAACGGCGGCCAGGACGTGTTGGCTCATCCCCGGTTTACCCTTATATTCAACGCGTGTAGTCTTTCAAACCCATCCCGAACAGGAGCGCGGCAATTGTGAGCACGCCATGATCGAGCTATCCGAAGAGAGCGTCACTGAGGGCGCGGGCCTCCCCCTGGAGATCGAAAGCTTTGCGCCGCCCATTGACCCGCACGCCGAGCGATCAGGGCTGGTGATCGTCTCCTACAATATACGCTACGCCGTCGGCTCCTTCTTAATCACCGGCAGCCTCCTGCGTCGCGCAGGCATCCGGCTGCCGGCCCGCCGGCCGAATCTTGTGGCGCGTCATCTGCGCCGCGCTGCGCGAGCCTTCTCGGACGGCAAGCGACTTCCCAGACCCGACATTGTAGCATTGCAGGAAGCCGACAGGCAGACGGCCCGCGCCGGGGGCCATCATGTGGCGCGCGAGCTGGCGCGGGCTCTTCGGATGCAATATGTGCACGCTTCGGCCTGTGTCCCGCGAGACGAGGAACAGAAGGCCAAGCAATGGTATCTGGATTTCGAGGAGCACATAGCACGCGAAGACCCCGGCGACACAGGCGTCGCTCTGCTCAGCCGTTTTCCCCTGAGGAGTGCCGCGCGCGTCGAGCTGCCCTGGACGGCGTGCGCCTGGAGGCCCCGCCTCGCGCTCGAAGCGGTCGTTCCCGTAGGCCGCACCGACATTAATATCTTCAACACTCACATAGACCCGCACGCCTCCACTGAGGAACAACTGGCGCAACACGAAGCCGTGCTCGCGAGTGCCGCCGAAAAGAGCGGCCCGACGATTCTGCTCGGCGATTTCAACACGCTCACGCGGGCCGCCTGCGCTCGTATGCGCGAGTTTATAGAAGCGCACGGCTACAAGACGCCTATGCCTACGCGGCTGGCGACGTGGCGCGCAGGCTTAATACGCCTGCATACGGATTGGATATTCGTGCGCGGCGCGCGTATTTCCAGGTGGGGAGTCGCAAGACCTTTGGGCGTCTCGGATCATTGGCCCGTGTGGGTTGAGATTCTTCTCGGGTGAGCAGGGGGCCGGAAAGCAGAGTGGAGCATGAAAGAGAGTATAAAAGAGAGTGTGATTACGAGCCGTGACAACCTGCTTGCGAAACGAGCGCGCGCCGTGCGCGACGGCAGGCTCCCCGGACTGATCTTCATAGAGGGACTGCGATTGTGCGAAGAGGCACTCGCCGCTTCCCTGCTCGTCGAAGAACTGTTCTGCACAAAGCGTCTGGCCGAGGACGAGCGCGGCCGTCGCTTGCTTGAAGAGGCAGCCGCCGCAGGCGCGCGCATCAACTTCACGAGCGAGCATGTCTTCGCCTCTATCTCCGATACGAAGACGCCGCAGGGCGTCGCCATGATCGCTTCAAGGCCGCAGACCGGCCCAGATGTCCTCGCTAATGATCGAGCGCAAGTGCCCCTGATCGTAGTCATGCACCGCATCAACAATCCGTCGAACGCCGGCGCAATACTGCGCGCGGCCGAAGCGGCGGGCGCGACCGGGGCAATCGCCACCGCCGGCTCGACCAACCTCTTTTCACCCAGGGCGCTCAGGGGCGCTATGGGCTCCGCCTTTCGCCTGCCGCTGTGGACCGGAGCAGAGTTCCGGGAACTGCTGGACTGGTGCGCCGCGCACGGTCTGCGCACGGTCTGCGCCGTTGTCACAGCCGCGCGCTCGCATACTGAGATCGACTGGACTACGCCCAGCGCGCTTGTAGTGGGCGCGGAGGCGACCGGGCTCGACCGGGCCGAGGTGGCGGCCGCCGACGACGCCGTAATGATTCCCATGCGTCCTCCGGTCGATAGCCTCAACGTCGCCGTAGCCAGCGCCGTCCTGCTCTACGAGGCCGCGCGCCAGAGGTCTGAGCGGGCGACGCGCTGAGC
>DASQYE010000480.1:0-6956 GCA_035639355.1 Pyrinomonadaceae bacterium | reverse complement strand
AGGCGCTGATTCAGACGATGCGTCCTCGCTCCTGATTCCGAACGCCCCTTTTTTTTGCGCCCTCGCTTTGTAAAGCAAAGGGCTTTAAGGCGGGCGTCAAGTCAATTGGTGGATTGGGACGATCGATCCGCTAAATGTGTGGGCAGCCTATTCTCGAAAGAAGGTTGGCCGAAAAGAGAGAGATGATCGCAGATTCCGAAAAGAGGTTCGCACGATGAACGATAGAACGAAAAAGGGACTCGCCTGTATAGAGGCTGCGTTGTTGCTCGGCGTCGTGGGGGACGCGCTGCTGCGGGCGACGCCCTGGGGGGTAAACGTGCTGCTGTGGACGGGAGCGCTGATGCTGGCCGTCGTTATGCTGGCAGCGCGCTGGCGCGCCGCTCTGCTCAGAGAAGAGGGGCGATGGCTGCTCTTGCCCGTCATCTTCTTCGCGGCGGCTTTCGCCTGGCGCGATTCCATGACGTTGAAGTCTCTCGACTTCCTTTTATTGCTCGTGTCGCTAGGGTTGCTGGCGTGGCGCGCGAAGGCGTACAGGATGCGCGTGGCCGGTGTGATGGAGTATGCGCTGGAGATCGCGTATGCGGGAGCGACGGCGCTCTTCGCTTTCTTTCCCCTGGTGCTGTCGGACATCTCCTGGAAGGAGGCGCATAGCGGCCGCTGGTCGCGTCACGCCTGGGCAGTCCTTCGTGGTCTTGTCATAGCCGTTCCCTTGCTGGCGGTTTTCGGCCTGCTTTTCATGGCGGCGGATGCCGTCTTTGAAGGAATCGTGCAAAATGTTCTTCACATCAGTTTTGAGAATCTGTTTACGCACCTGTTCCTGATAACCCTCTTTACATGGATAACGGGAGGGTTCCTGCGCGGCTTTGTGCTGGGAAAAGAGGGCTCCTGGATTTCGGGCCGAGCGCCTATCTCGCTCGGCCTGAACACGGGCGCATCCGCGACGGCGGGCGGCGAGGGCGTAGAAGGCGCTCGGAATAATATGGTGTCAGAGCTTTCGAGCAAGCTGAAGATGGGCGTCGTCGAGATTGGCGTTGTGCTTGGGCTCGTCAACCTGCTTTTTCTCTCCTTCGTCGTCGTGCAGGTCAAATATTTCTTCGGCGGCGCGGCGCTGGTGCAGGCTTCCACGGGCCTGACCTATGCCGAGTACGCGCGGCGCGGCTTCTTTGAATTGGTGACGGTCGCGGCGTTGGTGCTGCCGCTGCTGCTGGCCGCCCACTGGCTCCTGCGCAAAGATAATCCTCTGCACGAGAGAATCTTTCGCGCGCTGGCGAGCATACAGCTCGTGCTGCTCTTCGTCATTATGGCGTCGGCGGTCGGGCGTATGCGCCTCTACCAGGACGAGTATGGTCTGACGGAGCTGCGAATCTATACGACGGCTTTCATGGGATGGCTGGCGCTGGTGTTCATCTGGTTCGCGTTGACGGTCTTGCGCGGAGCGCGCGAGCGCTTCATGTGTGGCGCGCTGGTCGCCGGTTTTTTGATGGTCGGCGCGCTGCATCTGGTTAACCCGGACGCGCTCATCGTCCGCGTCAACATGGGCCAGGCCCAGTCCGGCCGCAGCTTCGACGCCGCCTATGTCGCGTCGCTCAGCGCCGACTCCGTCCCCGCACTCTTTGAAGCGTTGCCCGCCATGAACCACTATCAACAATGCGTCGTCAAGACAAGTCTCTTGAGACGGTCAGGCGAGTTTGCAAGCCCGGACTGGAGGAGCTGGAACCGTTCGCGCGCGGTCGCGCGGCGGCTGATCGAGGAGAATACGGGCGAACTGCACGAGGTCGCCTGCCCGCAAATTGTGTATCCGCCCATTCCCGCGACGACCGTGACGCTGAACAGCGATGCGCACGAGCGGCGCTGAGATGCGCGGGCGCGCGGAGCGCATCAAGCGCGGGCGGGCGGGCGGGCGCGCCGGTACGTCTGCGTACAGAAAGAGGTGTCGAGAATGATTTATAAAAAGAATACTGATTATCTCTCCGCGCCTGTGAAGGCTTGGCGTATAATCTGGGCGCGAGAAGGTTTACGGCCTGGGGCTGACGCGATCAAGACCGGGGGGCGAACATGGCTAAGCTCAAGGACAAGATTAAAAGTGCGCTCGACGAGAGCCGAATGCTGATCCTAGGCGCTCAAGTCCTCTTAGGCTTTCAATACCGCTCCGTCTTTGAAAGCGGCTTCGAGAAGCTTCCTCAATCCTCCCAGTACATGAAATTATGCGGGCTCTGCCTGATGTTGGTCGCCGTCGCCCTGATAATGTGTCCGGGCGCGTATCACCGCATCGTGGAGGAGGGTGAAGACCGCGAAAGCGTTCACCGCTTCACCTCAGGCGTGATGGGGTTTGCGCTCATGCCGTTTGCGCTCGGGCTGGGTCTTGATTTGTATGTCGCGGCGGAGAGAGTCCTGGGGCGCGCCGGGGGAGTCGCCTCGGGGCTGGCGATCAGCCTTGTCGCGCTCTTTTTCTGGTACGGGCTCGAAGCCATTCGCAGGCATGAGCGTGAGCCCGAGATCAAGGAGAAGCAGATGCAATCCGAGAAAGAAGAGCAGGACTCCGGGGGGACGAAGCTGAAAGACAAGATAGAGCAGGCGTTGACGGAGATGAGGGTGGTGCTGCCGGGCGCGCAGGCGTTGCTCGGATTCCAGTTCGCCACGATGCTCGTAGAGGGTTTCGAGAAACTGCCCGTCTCGTCCAGGTACGTGCATCTTTCGAGCCTCGCACTGATCGCTTTGAGCGTCGTGCTGCTGATGACGCCGGCCGCCTATCACCGCATCGTCGAGAGGGGCGAACAGACGGAGCACTTCCACGCCTTTGCCAGCCGGATGATGATCGCGGCGATGATTCCACTGGCGCTAGGGATGTGCGGAGACCTCTTCGTAGTGGTTCGTAAGATCACGGGTTCAGCCACGGCCGCAATCGTCAGCGCCTCTGTGATGCTCCTCTTCTTCTACGGCTTTTGGTTCGGGTTTACTCTGTATCGCAGAAGCCTCAGGGAGAAAAGGGGGCTTGAGACGGCCGACCGTAACGGCAGGCAGTTTGCCGCCTGACGATATGATTTCGAGAGCCCCGCTTTTCCGCACGGCGGCATCGGTTCATTCAATCGTACGCTCTCTCTCTCTGGATTGAGGTGGCCTTTGGAAAGACCTTACAGGCGCGATCTGCTGCGCGAATATCTAGCTTACATACAGGTCGAGAAGGGGCTCTCGCCTAATTCGCTGGAAAGCTACAGGCGCGACCTGTCGCGGCTGCTGGCCTGGGCCGAAGCCCAGGGCAAGGCGGTCGAGCAGTTGACGCGGACGGATTTAAGAGGCTGGATCGCAGGGCTTTCGCGCGAAGGTCTAGCGCCCTCCACGGTCTCGCGGGCGGTCAGCGCCGCGCGCGGGCTCTTCCGTTTCCTGATGCTCGACGGCCACATCAAAAAACATCCGGCCGAAGACCTCTCCACCCCGCAAGGGGGAGCGCACCTGCCGCGATTCCTGACCGAAGACGAGATGGAGCGCCTGCTCCTCGGGCCGGACGTTCAGACCGCCGAGGGGCTGCGTGATCGCGCCATGCTCGAATTGATGTACGCCACGGGTCTTCGCGTCTCCGAGATGGTCTCTCTAAAGCTCGCAGACCTTGACCTGGACGGCGGCGTCGTCACCTGTCATGGCAAGGGCAGCAAAGAGCGACGCGTCCCCCTGGGCAAGAGCGCCGCGCACTGGCTCGAACGCTACATAGCCATGCGCGCGCGCACTGGTAAGGCGGCGAGCGCGCGCCTCTTCCTGAGCAGCGCGGGCGCTCCGCTGACGCGCCAGTTCGCCTGGGCCGCGATCAAGCGTTACGCGGCGCGCGCAAGTCTCAGCAATATTTCACCTCACACGCTGCGCCATAGCTTCGCCACGCACCTCTTACAACGCGGCGCGGACTCGCGCTCGGTGCAGGCGCTTCTGGGCCACAGCGACATCTCGACCACGCAGATTTACACGCACATCACAGACCGGCACATGCGCGCCACCTACGACCGCTTTCACCCGCGCGCGCACGCTGCCGCCGAAGCGCCCGCGAGCAAAGACAAGGACGAAGGATAAGCCACGGCGTGCGCGACCTATCTAAGCCAAAGGGGTCTCAAGAGCCTCTGGCGTTCGCGCCGCCTCGGATGGGCGCGAGCCGCCGCCCTGAGATGCAAAACCCTACGGGGCCGCAAAACCCTGCGGCGAGAAGTGTCATTCTCTAACGAGGGACGGGCGCCGAAATTGAGAAGCCCTGACGAAAATCGGCGCTCGCCAAAGCGCGGCTTAAAAGTTAAAATTTATACGTGCGTTTGCCTGTTCAGGTATTGGAGGCGGTTTTTCGGTAGATCGGAGCTTTTATGAAAAAGGTCTTAATAATAGCAGCCATCGCGGGCATCGCCCTGGCGGCGATAATCTACAGCCGGTCGGGCGGGTCAAGCCCTGTTAAGCGAAGCCGCGCGACCACGCCGCAGGCAGCGGGCGGCGCGGCCGGGTCGCGCGTGCCCGCTCATTCCAGGGAACCCGTGAGCCTGAGCGCGTTGCCGCCGACGCTCGCGCCGGAGAGGTTCTTCGGCAGCGCGCGGCAGGCGTACCAGGTGGCCAGAGAGATTCCGGAAACGCTCGCGCAGCTTCCATGCTATTGCTACTGCGACGAGACGTTCGGCCATAAGAGCCTGCACACATGCTACGAGAGCGATCATTCGGCACACTGCGCCACGTGCGTCAACGAGGCCCTGCTGGCGTATCGCCTGCAAAAAGAGCAGGGACTCACCCCGCCACAGATACGCGAGCGCATCATCGCGGAGTTTTCAAAACAATAAGATTCAGTACGGACGGGCAGATGAAGAGGCGACGGATGAGCTTATCTCCGTCGCCCACTTTTTTTTGAGAGAGATATTTATACCCGACGGCTTCAAAACCTTTGAAGCGGTCGGCACGCTCCGGCCAGGTCAGAAAGGATAGCGTCTATCGAGCGGGCGAAGCTTTTGTTGAGCGCGACCGCCTCTGTGCGGCTCAGACCGAATCTCTCGCGATCATCAAGCTCCTCCAATAAATCACCTATATCCGATGAGGCGCTGATATAGATTGTGAGCTTGCCTTTCCTCATGGCGATATTATCGCTGTAGCCCCAGGCGCAAGCCTCGTCACCAACATTCTCAATTTTCGTGGTTCGCTCGCCCGAAACAAACCGCCGAAACACCTCTCGTGCTTCCGCCTCAGAAGGGTGGTAAAGAATCGAAACCTTCACCCTTCGTCCGGCGGAGCTATACATCTCTATGAGCACGTCTTTGCTAGGGGCGAGCGGCGTGCCCCGCTCGCGCTGCCATCCCGAAAGCTTTCCCTGTTTCGGGCATTCAAGCGCCTCCGCGACTTTGGCTAATGATGGCGGGACATCCTGCGCCTTTATAAACGACCGAAGACAGAACAAGAGCGCGATGAGGAAAAACGCCCTCAAAATTCTTTTCATACGCATACTCCCGGCACGAGCGCGAGCAGGCTTAAAAGGTTGGCAAGCCCGAAGGGGTTATTACTTCGCGCCCGTCTCTGTGGCGACCAACGCGTTCGTCTCGAATTGTAGACGGTTGAGAATGTCTTTCAATTGCTCGAAATCGCCCTGCTGGACGACGTAATCATTCCGGCCTACGGAAGCCGTGTCGCCCTGTAGTCGCGGCATCTTCTGCGCGGTGACGACGACGATAATCGTATCATGCAGCCCCGCGCGCTCTCGCAGGCCGCGCGCGACGACCAGACTTTTGGCCGCCGCCATATCCGTATCCATCAGGATGAGGTCAGGGCGCTCCTGCCTAACTTTCCCGAGCGCCTGCGCGTCGTTCGTGATTTCCAACACTCTATGGCCGCGCTTCTCCAGCAATAGACCTATGCCGGAGTAAATCTCTTCGCTATCAACTATCGCCATGATGGTGCGGGCCGCCATGAGAAATCGTCCTCAGCCGAAGCAAATTGGTAAGGCGGAATGTTCTATGTCAAACCGGGGCCACTGTCAACGATTACTCTGCTATATTGACCGCGAGGGCGACGCCGAATCGACCGGCGGCAGGTGATAATATCCTGGAGCTATGAGCGAACCATTCGACAACTCTTATGCAACGGCGCAGGACATAAGTCACCTGCGCCGCGCCGTCCGCCTCGCGCTTGAGGCCGAAAGGCTAGGCAATCTGCCGGTCGGGGCCGTCATTACGCTCGGCGCTCGGACGATCGCCGAAGCCGGAAACTCAGTCCTCGTGCCGCACTATCATCCGGGGCGTCACGCGGAGATGGAGGCGCTGAAGCGCGTGCCCTCTGAGTTGTGGCCTTCGAGCCGGGAGATGACCTGCTACACGACGCTTGAGCCCTGCGTGATGTGCGCAGGCGCGCTCCTGCTGCACGGCATCGGTCGCGTCGTCTTCGGCACACTGGACGGCGAAGGGGGCGCTGGCCCATTGCTCTCGCTCTTGCCGGATTATTACGCGGGCGGCGCGGCGGGCGTCCCGCTATGGGTCGGCCCGGCGCTGCCGGAAATCTGCGACGCCCTCTACGAGCGCGTCAAGGCGGGCTTCGACCGCCTGCCGTGCGGGAAGAGCAATTTTTGAGAAAGAGAATAATCCGGCGAGAACGCTTACTCATAAAAGGAACGGGCGAAGCGGGCCTTTGTGTAAATCGAAACTAATGTTGACACGGCGGCCGAACTCTTTCTAAGATGGGCCACCCCGCACGGCGCGCTTTTCCCAAAAGATCAGCTATCCGGGGCATCGTCGGTCGCCCTCGCTCAAGGGAGCGCTCTCTTTCTCTTTGTAGAGACCGGACGAAGCCAGGGCGGCGACGCAATGCAAGGAGCGTCGGCTGCGCGGGCCAGACCGCAATCATTAAGCTATCCAGGCGGAAACTAATCCAGGCAGATATCGAATAGGAGAAGACTATGCGCAGCAGCAGCCTACTTCGCAACTTCACGGTGTGGACAAAAGGGTGCGGTCTTTGTC
>DASQYE010000479.1:0-7757 GCA_035639355.1 Pyrinomonadaceae bacterium | reverse complement strand
ATCTCTACCGTCAAGCTTCCATGCTCTAAAACCGTTGCGAAGCGCTTTCCGTCCGCTCCAGGCAAGCGCGCCATCGCTTCCCGTACCGTAACTTTCCGTTGCGCGGCGGGAAGATGTATCCTCTTTTTCTCGTTTGAAGCCATCCAGCGCTCCTTCGCTTACCGTCACAACAGCAATTTTTTCAAAATTCTGCTACCGTCCGCCTTCAATTTACAAAAACCCTTAAGCTCTATGTAAAGAAGCCTTCGTCAGCAGAAAGAGTGGCTATCATAAAGTATTTCCGAAGCGTCGCTAAGCTTCAACGCCGCCGGAGCGCCCGCAACCCTCAGGGTTGAACGGAGAATATTCCAGAAAGCGCCAGCGCAGAGGGCTAGCATTAATCGTCTCGATCGATTGTTCGACTTGAAGCTCGACCAGGCGTTCGGCCCCCTCGAACTCCGCCACGCGGTCTTCATCCCAGATCACGCGAGCCTCGCCGGTCAATTGAAGAGTGCCGCCCAGCTCGAAGTCTACGAACAGCAGGCCCGCGCGCTTGTAGGCCGCGATATTGCCCAGCGTATTGAACATCTGGTTGCCGGAGTAGTCCGGCCACAGCAGCCTACCCTCACGGGAAGCGCGCACGAACCCAGGACACCCGCCGCGATGCGAGGCGTCGCCGCCTCCATCCGGATGATAGCTCGCGACGAAGAAAGTATCCGCCCCCGTAATCCAGCGCCGCTGTTCGTCGGATAGAGAGGCCGCGAGCTTGATACTCTTCTCGCCCTGAGATTCCGGCGCAATCATCTCCCACTCGCGCGCCTGAATATATTTAGGGCAATTGGTATAGACCTCACGCGCACGCACGCGAATTCCGCCCCCGTTCGACAACACCGCCCGCCCGTTCAGTCTCATGCGCCGCCTCGTCCGGGGCTCGATCAGGAGCAGGCCGACATCCTCCTTTCCTTCCTTTAGATTGTCGCTCAACGGATCGCCCTTGACCGGCAGGGCGTCTATGAAAACGGTGCTGTCGTCCAACGCTCTGGTGAATCCGGGCTCGCCCGTTAAAAGAGTGGCCCACACGCGCCCGCCGCCGTCCACGGAGCTGACGAT
The DNA here is from genome assembly GCA_035639355.1 of Pyrinomonadaceae bacterium. Taxonomy (GTDB): domain Bacteria; phylum Acidobacteriota; class Blastocatellia; order Pyrinomonadales; family Pyrinomonadaceae; genus DASQYE01. The sequence continues at coordinate 6,668 of DASQYE010000479.1, read as the reverse complement.
CACCATCGGCTGGCCCAGCATAAAGAGCTGCGCCGCAGGCGGAATTCTGGTATACACGCTGCGACCTATGCGCTCGGACTGCTCGCGCACTCGCGCGCGGGTTTGCACCTCGATCTCGCCCGCGTGATAGACGGATTGCATCCTTATCTCCTCAAGACCCGGCCGCGCACTTTAGAAGAAACCGCAAGAGGGCGCTTGACCCGCCGGGGCCGCCAGGCCTTTCGCGCCGCTCGGGCTGAAGATTTCCAGGCGAATGCCGTCCGGGTCTTCAAAGAAGATGCCTCCGGAATCCGCCCCTTCGGCGTGCGACACCACGCCCCCATAGTAAACGTGCGCTCCCGCAGCGCGCAGCCGCGCTTCGGCCTCCCGCACCTCTTCAATCGTGCCCACGTGAAACGAAAGATGGTGGAGTCCGGGCCGCGACTTTTCAAAGCGCCCGTCGCTCTGCTCCCAGAGCGTCAGGACGAGCCGCCCGCCCTCGTCGCTCAGAAAGACGAACCGGCGACCGCCGTCGCGTGATTCGTTTGACACGCGAAAGCCTAACACGTCCTGGTAAAACCTGCTTGAGCGTTCAAGGTCGCTGACGTTTAGTCCGACGTGCCCTGTCTGCGCCGATCTGGCTTTTCCGTTGTTGTCCATCGTTGGGGTTCTCCTCTCAAATCTTTTGCCTGCTAACTGGCTACCGTCCGCGTTTGACGGTTATACGCCCCGCGCCTTAACCTGTCAAGCGGATTGTTGGCGGTTAGCGGCGAGTTTCATTCTTCGCCGGGAGGCAGGGTCGTCGTGTTGATGAAGCCCGGAGAGAGCGCGCACCAGGGCGGGGGCCGGTTTCGAGCGGAGCAGCCTGGGCGCGTCGCTCCTGGCGGTCGAGAGGTGTAGATTATTCATCGAGAAAAGGCTGCTCGGGCAACGAAGGCTGTCCGCGAGCTGTTAGAAGAGTAACCCCGAATAAGTTGAGGATGATTCGAGATGACTACCGACAGACCGATCTTTATCCCAGTCATTCTGGGCACGGCCCGTCAAGGGCGAGCCAGCGAGCACGTCGCCAGGTTTGTGCTCGGTGAACTGGCAAAGCGCGAGCGGGTTGAGACCGAGCTGGTTGACATACGCGACATTCCGCTCAGCTCGCAGGATGCGGGCGAGGCGATTAAAGACTCAAACTTCTCGGCGACCGTCGCTCGCGCAGATGCGCTGGTGATCGTCGCGCCCGAGTATAACCACGGCTATCCGGGACTGCTCAAGCATGTGCTCGACACAAACTTGAAGGAGTACATACACAAGGCCGTAGGCGTGTGCGGCGTCTCGGCGGGCGGTTTCGGCGGGACGCGCGTGATCGAGAATCTACTGCCCGTGCTGCGAGAGCTGGGGCTGGTGACGATCTTCTGGGACGGGAATTTTTCGGGCGCGCGCAAGCTTTTCGATGCGGACGGCAAGCTTTTGGACGAGGCCTATATCAAGCGCATCGACCAATTTTTGAAGGAGCTCGTCTGGATGGCGAAGGTGCTTCGCCACGGGCGCGAGAACATTTCACTGGAGTAAGGCCGATATGTCTAAGACTAAGAAGATGGTCTGCCCCGATTGCGGGGTAGAGATGAACTACCACGCCGACAGAGTTGATTACTCTGCGGGCGAGAACGAAGAGAGCGCCATCGACCCTGTGCTGGGCGGCGTCATAGAAGAAGCGCACTCCTGCCCCGGATGCGGCAGGACGCACACGCGCCCCAAGGTTTACGAAGAGGGTAACGAGCAGGGTTGATCTCGCCAGCGCGACATCAACGGTAAACCAGGGACGAGACGGATGAAGGCTGAAGGAAACAGCTCCATGAAGAGTGCGCAGGAGTTGACGGGTGAAGAACGTAGGCTCGGCAGTCACGACCTTGACATTAAGGAGACGCGCACGTGTGTGAATGGTTGGAGACGAACGGCCTCATTGGGGGCCTAGACGAAAGCGCAGGCCGAAGCGCAGCAAGATGGGCGGGCCCAGGGTGGTCACGGGCGTGCGCCCCGCAATGTAGCGTTGATTGAGCAGGTTTTCCGCCGCCGCAAACAACTCAAGGCCGCGCCGCAGGGGCCGCGAAGCGAGCGCGTCCAGGGTGAAGTAACGACCCAGCGGGAAACGGTTCTGGTCGTCGTCGAACTGATTGCCACCGGCTCGCGCCTGTACGCCGAAGGAGAAGCGCGACGGCGTCTCGTACCGCATCTGAAAAGTGAGCTGGTGACGCGCCACCTGCGGCAGCTCCAGTCCTTCGAGCGCCGTGTTGGCCGGAAACTCAAGGACTGTCGCGTCTACGAAAAGATAACCGCCCGTGACGACGAAGTGCTCGCCGGGCCGGGCTTCCGTCTCAAGCTCAAGGCCGCGCGAGCGCGTGCGCCCCAGGTTCTGCCGCTGTCGCGTGATGAGGTTCGGCCCCGCGCTCAAGGTCACGTTGGCGACGGGCCCCGAAATCTCCGTCCAGAATAGCGTGGCGCGCGTCGTGAGCCGCCGGTTGAACAGGTAAAGGCTCGCCGCCGCCTCGCCGCCCGTCGATCGTTCGGCGCGCAGGTTCTCGTTGGCGAGCGTCAGTATGTCTCCGAGGCGGAAGCTTCTGTATAGCTCGTTGAGCGTCGGCTGGCGAAACGCGCGCGTGAAGGAGGCCGCGAGCGACAGCTGCTCGAAGGGCCTGTAGAGCACGGAGACCAGCGGGCTCAAGGCCGTTTCCGTTCGGTCTGGGAACGCCCTGGCGTTTGCAGCCCCGCCTCCCCCGAGCGGGCTTGTAAGGGAGAGCGCCGCCAGTTCGCGCCAGCGGTCGAGTCGCACTCCCGTAGTCAAAAAGAGTCGCGGCGTGATACGAAAGATATCTTCGATGAAGAGGCCGAAGGTTCGTTCGCGCCCGCCCGCGCCGACCGTCGATGACGGGCGGTTGCGTGTGAAGACCAGCTCGTCGCTCGCTCCGCGCACTTCGCGCGCCTCAAGACCGGCCACCAGCGTGTGGCTCGCGCCGATGGCGCGCGACCATTGGGCCACGAGCCCCAGGAATTGCGACGGCACGCGCTGCACGCGCGTCAGCGTCTCGCTATTTCTGTCGCCTGCAACCGCCGAGAAGCTCTGATCGAAGACCTGCGTGCCGCCGTAGACCCTGACGCTGAAACTGCCTAAGCGCCCCGGCTGTAGATCGACGCCCGCGCTCGCCTGCCGCAGGTACGTGCGATTGGTTTGGAGCGTCGTGCCGTTTGCGCGCGACTCACCGAAGAGCGCGCCGCGCGCGAATAGACGCCCTTCCCTGCCAAGCTTTCTCTCCAACGTCAGCTCTACGGTCGAATACCGCGACCCGGCGGGCGTATCCACGAGGCCGCGCTCAGGGCTGCTGACCGGAATATAACCGTCCGTAGAGGAGACGGCCGCGCTCAAGCTCGCGGCCCATCTTCCCCTGCTCATACCCGCGAATAGGCTCGCATCCGGCGTCTGTTCGTTACCGTATGAGATTTCCAGAGAGAGAGACGGCGCTGAGGCTCTGCGCGTGATGAGATTGACGATGCCGCCGAGCGCGCCGCTGCCGTAAAGATGGGAAGCGCCGCCGCGAAGGACTTCTATGCGACTGACGGCCTCGCGCGCGACGCGCCCCCAGTAGACCCAACCGCCGAAAGGATCGTTGAGCGGGACGCCGTCCAGGATTACCAGAGCGCGGCTCGCGCCGCTCGCCCCGACGCCGCGCAGAGAGACCCCCTGCGAAGTGGGGTTGGCCGTGCGGCTTCCCGAACGGCGAAAGAGACTGAACCCCGCGACCTGTCGCAGCGCATCATCCAGGCGAAGGGCCGCCGTGTTGGAAAGCTGCGCCGGCGACAGAACGCTTACGCTCGCCGCCGTCTCGTCCAGCCGCCCCTCGGCGCGCGTCGCCGTGACAATCACCTGCTCCGTGATTGGAGCCGGGCCAAGCGAGATTTCAAGGCGCGCGTCTTCCAGATTTTTCTCAACCCACTTGCGCTCGACCTTTGCGAATCCGGGCGCGCTGATCGTCAGCCTGCCCTCGCGCCCACGCACGTCGCCAAAAACGAATCGCCCGTCCGGGCCCGCCCTGACCTGTTCGACAGGTGATGCGCCGTCGCTCAAAGAAACCTCTGCGCCGGCGATGGGCGCTCCCGACTCGTCCATGACGACGCCTTCGAGTCGCCTCCCTTCAGGCGGGGCTTGCGATAGGGCCAACGAGCCGAGCGGATAAAGCAGGGCTAAAACAGCAAAGCAGACTCTAGCAATACGCGCGGGCGCTTTCGCTCTCCCGGCCGACGATTCCCTGTCTCTTAAAGGAAACTCCATGATGCTTAAACAGAAGACGAGCACGGCGGCGAGTGCGCCCTGACCCTACACCAGGCAACAAAGGCTCCAGGCCGGTCTTGGGGAAATCGCCCTTACCTTACTTTCTTAAATGTCTACCGAAACGGCGCTCTTTCAAGGGCCGCGCCCGTCAGGGCTTGACGGCGATACCCCAGGGGCCGTCTCCCGCCTTGATGGTGTTGACGACTTGGTCGGTCGTGGTATCTATGACCGAAACGTCGTTGGATAATCCGTTGGCCGTATAAACCTTCTTGCCGTCCGGCGTCAGAGCGAGCCCCCAGACCCGCTCCCCGACACGAATCCTGGCGATGACTTCGAGGCTCCGCGCGTCGAGCACGACGACCATCCCGGCGCGCCCCATGGCGACGTAGATTTTACGGCCATCGCCTGAGACGACGACGCCCATCGGCTTAACATTTTCGCCGCGCGGCAGCTCAAGCGTGCGCGTGACCGTGTGGCTCGACGTGTCTATGACCGAAAGAGTACGACCCATCTCGGTCGTGACGAAGGCGCGAGTCCCGTCTGGAGAGAAGGCCGCGTCGCGCGGGCGCGAGCCGACCATGAAGGTCGCCGCCACACGGTTCGCTTGCGCGTCTATGACGGAGACCGTATTGCTCGTCTCGGCCGTCACGTAGACCCAGCGCCCGTCCGGGCTGATCGTCACTCCTTCCGGCTCGATGCCGACGACGAGCGTGGCGATCAATCTACCCGTCTCGATATCCGTGACGGATGCTGTGCCGGCGTCCTCGTTCGAGGCGTAGAGCCTTTTTCCGTCGCGGCTGACGGCCAGCTGCTCCGGGTCTGAGCCGACATCGTAGGTGGCGACCACTTCTCCGCTCGCCGTATCTATGGCCGCGATGTGGTTGTCGGCCTTGTTGTACGGCTTACCCGAGGGAGTGCTCAAGGCTACGTAAACGCGGCTTGCGTCCGGGCTCAGACGAACGCCGCGCGGCCTGGCTCCGACGTTGATCGTCCCGACTACGCGGTCGGCGCCGGTATCAATAACCGAGATCGTACCGTCGCGTTCGTTCGACACGTAGGCGAGCGGCCCCGACGGCCCCTGAGCGCAGGAGGAGCAGGAGGAGGAGGCCGCTATGAGCGGCAGCCAGATGAGCAGCGCGATCAAGCGCCTGTGGGATAATAGCCCCTGCATTTCTCAGCCGAGAATATAGTGTGTGGCTTTGGCTACTTCAAAGTGTAAAGGTAGCTGGCGATGTCGCGCGCGTCCGCTTCGCTGACGCCCAGATTAGGCATCGCGGTTTTATCGTCCACGCCCTGGGGATTCCGTATCCAGAGAATCATGTTGTCGGGCGTGTTCTGCAACCTTCCGGCCAGGTAGACGCGGCTTGCGATCTCGGCAAGTGGTGGGCCCACATGGCCGTTCGCGCCGCTCACGCCCGGCACTGTATGGCACGCGGAACAACCGTAGCGACCGATTGCCGCCCTGCCCTTCGCAGGCGTTCCACCCGTCATCGCTGCCGCCGCTCGCTCCGCGTCCCCCCCGCAAGACGCGAGAACTGTAAAGAGGGCCGTCAGCAGGCATACCAGTACAAGCTTGCACACGGGCGTGGCTCCTCTTGCCTTGCGTTCCATCTCTTTCGTCCTCTACCGCCGTTCGAGCTGCAAGGCGCGGGCCTCGCGCCTCTTGATGCGCCGCTCCGATTCGCGCATCCAACCGGCCATCAGGGCCAGCCCCGCGACGACGTACACGGTGGCGGCCGGGACCCACATGATGAGTCCGCCGAGTTGCTGATCCTCCAAAGGCGTCAATCCCCACGAATGAGTCGTCCCCGTGTAGGCCGGATACCAGACCTTGCTTGAAAATGTAATCAGAGCGCCGAGCACGCCGCTGTGCACAGACGTGGTGAACATGTAGAGCACCGCCGCGCCGTATCCCATCAAACCCTGCCGCCCATGTATGAGCGCCCACCAGAAGAGCAGCGCCGAGCCCAGAAAGCAAAGGTGTTGCAGCGTGTGGACGAGATCGCTTCTAAGCGTCGCCTGAAAGAGCGCGGGCACATGCCAGGCCCACAACGCGACGGCATGTATGGCCCAAGCGACGAGCGGGTTCGTCATCGCGCGCCAAGTGGTTTGCAGCGCGCGCCGCTTGCCCAGTGTGCCCGCGCTCTGTCTCCAGCTCATGGGCAGTGCCCACAGGAAAGGGACGAGCGGTCGCGCCAGTACCAGCAGTGGCGCGGCCACCAGCATCAAGACTTCGTGCTGCGTCATGTGCGCCGAAAACAGGACTTCGCCCCAGGGATGGAGCGGCGAAACGAGCGCCACGAAAAGCGCCGCCCAGCCGCCAGCGAAAGCCCACATCTCCCACCTGCGCGCTCCCGCTCGCCCGCCGCGCCCCGAC
>DASQYE010000478.1:0-3558 GCA_035639355.1 Pyrinomonadaceae bacterium | reverse complement strand
TCGAGACTTAACAGCGTGCGACGACGGGAAGCGGCCTTCGCTGCGGATTTGGCCGAGGCTTATCGCCTGACGGGCCAACTCTCCAGGGCCCAGGAATCGCTCGCCGAAGACCTCGGCGTGGATCAACGCTCGACTCCGGTCTTGAATGCGCGCGGGAACCTGTCCCTGGATAGTGCCGACATCGCCCTCGATAAAGGAGATGCCAACCAGGCCAAAGCGGAGCTTGCAAAAGCGCAAGCCTTCTATCAGGCCGCATTGCAGGGGCAGCAAACGCAACCCTCCGCCGGTGCGAGAAGCGGGCCCACGGAAAGCGCCTCGACGATTCAAACCAATCTGGCCGAAGTCAATTCATCCGGCGGTTATATCGCGCAGCGGGAGGGAGACCTGCAAACGGCAAAAAGCCGTTATGAGGCGTCCGCACAATTGCTCAATTCTGCCCGGCAGGCTAACCCGCAATACCCGTTCGCGCTCACGGAACTGGGCCGAGCCTATCAGAGATTGGGCAACGTGGCCCAGCTGGAGGGTAGTCAGGACGAAGCGCGTGCGGCATATACGAGGGCCGAGAGCCAGTACAGGCAGGCCATAGTCTCTCATCCAGATATGGCCGAGGCTTTTTTCCATCTCGGAGACCTGTTCGAGGATGAGGGGAATCCTGCTGCTGCAAAAGAGAATTACCAGCGGGCCATCAAGGCCCGTCCCGAACAGCCCGAGTCCTACTACAGCCTGGCCCTTCTGCTCCAAGGCGAGAACCCGCAGCTGGCCGCCGCGCTCGCTGCCGTCTATTTGAAACTTTTACCCGCCGTTTTCCAGCATGGAGAAAAGGCCAGGAATGCAAAGCTCATACGGCAGGGCGTGCCCATTCAGCCACCCAAGCGCCCCATTGGCTCAACAGAGAGCGAGCTAATCACAGTCCCGAACCTGGTTAACAGGACTAGGGCCGACGCGCTTCAGGCAATCAATGTTGCAGGGTTAATCGCCGGCAACGTAGAAAAACGTGGCGGCTCGAACGCTCCCGATACGGTGATCGAACAAAAGCCCGCCGCCGGAGCGAAAGCCCGAAGGCGTTCCTCCATAGACCTCGTTCTAGGGACGAACCGTACCCCCCAGCCCGTCCAGGTTCCGGGTGTGCGTAACGACAAACTGGAAACGGCCAGGCGAAAGATCACCGAAAAGGGTCTCACCGTAGGGCAGATCAGCGAGCGAGTCAGTTGCGAATCGATCGGCAAAGTGCTTGAGCAGAATCCAAAGGGAGGTACTAAAGTCGATCCGGGGAGTCCTGTGGATATTACCATCGGCTCCGTTGGGGAGGATGCCGCGACCGTGCCCAATCTAATCGGCCATAGCCAGGAGGAGGCTGAAACTATTATTCAAAGGATAGGTCTCCGCGTAGGTCGTGTCAGAAGAGAGCCCAACAGTGCCAGCGCCGGAACCGTGCTCAGTCAAAAACCGGACGCCGGCACTCGACTGGCGCGAGAGTGCAGCGTCGAGTTTTCCTTCGCCATCCCGATTCCTGATGTGAAGGTGGACAACTATGTCGGAATGACTTCAAGGGAGGCACAGGTGCTCCTCGCATTGAAAGGGCTCAGCTGGAATATAAAGCGTCAGGCCGCCAGGGAGGCTCGGGGGAGAGTAATTGCCCAGGAGCCGCAGCACGGCACCCTTGTGCGCCCTGGGTTTAGCGTCTCCCTGACCGTCTCGGAGGGACAGCCCGACGGGCCGAACGACGATGGGGTTTCAAGGCGATCCGTGCCGGTCCCGAATGTCATGAACAAGCCCAAAGGCGAGGCGGAAAATCTCATCAGGCAGCTGGGCCTCGTTCCCCGTGTGATTGTTCCTCGCGGAACCGATTGCAGCGAAGCTGTGTGCCATGTCTACAGGCAGGAACCGGCCGCTAACACGCAAGTGTTGGTTGGAACAGAAGTAACCGTGTGGGTCAGACCGCCTTATTATGGAGTGCCGGGCCCCGGGCGCTGATAAGCAAGCGCCGGTCGGAGCAGTCGCATGTTATATGGGCGAGACCGCCGGTTATAGATTGATTGAAGGCGGGGTTGACTGTCGAGGCTGTCAAGTCTAAGGCGGATTGCGAAGCGCGCGAGATGGTTTCGTGCGGCCCAATCCTGCAAGAGTTGCGTGCGCCGGAGCGCGCCGCGCGGCCAGACCATGCGCGCGTACACATTCTGCAAAGCAATCTCCGACCGGCCCTATGAACAGACGCGCCCGCTGAGCTCGATTTGTGGCCGCCATGAATCGGGACTTATTGCACTGAAATCTTTTTGACTTCGCCCATCTGATTCACGCGTTCGAGCAGCTGATCGATCTTTTCAAAAGAGGTATTGGCGGGAACTTCCAGCTTTGCGCCGCCCTGCCCTTCAAGGACTATTTTCCTCGCCGCCATCTGCTGGCCGACCTGCAACAGACCCGTAATCAGCGAGCCCAACCCGACGCTTGCTGCGCCGACGACCGCCACCAGTATTGTCGGATCGATTCCCCTGAACTTCTTCTTTCGCGTCCTAAGCTCCAATTTCACGTCCGCGCCGCTCGGGTCAAGCTGAGTTTCCAAAGATTTTTTAAGCTCTTCTATGGGTTTGCTGTTTGAGGTGACTGCGATCTGTATCTCCATATTGGCCTCTCTGCTTATCCTGATCTATACGAGGCTGATTTCGGGTGAATATACTCTTAAATCTCTCCTGCCGATAGTCTACGTCAATCGCCTGTCAGGTGAAATGGATGGCGGTCGTGCGCGGAGGCCGGGGTGTGAGGAATGCTTCGCATCCGATTCTGTCCATCGCTCGCGGCCGGGGGCTCAATTGTTCGGAGGAACGCCCAGGGCTTCACCCACGGCCTCCTCGCCGAGCGCCACTATCTCTTCGCGTATGACGCGCCGCTCGATCAGGAGTCGCTTGAAAAACCAGCGGCGCGTGATAAAGAAAAGGAGCGCCCTGGCCCCGCCTATGAAGCGGTCGAACTCCTCGAAGAAGCGCACCGCCGCGTAGCCCGCCAGCGGCGTCAGGATCAGAACGCCCAAGGCCCACGGCCAGCCCCGAGCCCCGTAGCACAGAAGCGCCAGGCTTATCCAGGTCAGCGGAAACAGCAGCATGGCCGCGATGATCTTGATCGTCGAGACCACGTCGTCAGAGTTCTGAGAAAACCTGCGCGCGAAATAACCCGCCAGACGGTAGGCGGGATAATGCAGCAGCGCGCCCATGAGCGCCGGCGGCAGCAGCGCCAGAAAGAGCAGCGAGCGCGAGAGCAGATGAGCGGCGACCCGCGCGGTCGAACGCGGCGCGGCGAGGTCTTCCGCATCGACGCCCACCTGCCTTAGCTCCTCCTCATAGCTGCGTATGCGCGCGTCGAGCGCGGCCAGGCGCTCGGGCGAGCGTGCGCGAAGCAGCGTATACCCTTCTATAAAACGTCGTCGCAATTGAAGCTCGCTTTCAAGACTTGGCTCGCCGCTCTCCCTGCGGTCTTCCGAAGAGAAGATTCTCTCGGCCCTGCTGATGGTCGCCAGCGCCTCTTCGTGTTCGGCATCGAGCACGACCTCGCGCATGGCCGTTTCGA
>DASQYE010000477.1:0-3363 GCA_035639355.1 Pyrinomonadaceae bacterium | reverse complement strand
ACATCGTTCGGGAGCGTGGCGACGATGCTCGCCAGGCTTTTGAGCGCTTACCCGGAGGGCGTGCCCCCTGGGCTCAAGACGGAGCAGCTGCGCTTCGCCATGTGCGGCTCTGCTCCCGTGCCGGCCGAAATCCTCAGGCGTTTTGAAGAGACCTTCAATTGCCTTGTGATCGAGGGCTACGGTCTTTCGGAATCCACCTGCCGCTCGACCTTTAATCCGCCGGACGAGCGCCGCCGCCCCGGCTCGTGCGGGATGCCGATCGGCAACGAGATGAAGATCGTGGACGAGGAAGGCGGGGAAGTGCCGGACGGCGAGCTGGGAGAGATAGTACTGCGCGGCGAGAACGTCCTGAAGGGCTACTACAAAAACCCTTCAGCGACGAGCGAAGCCTTTCGCCAAGGCTGGTTTCACACGGGCGACATAGGCTACAGGGACGCCGACGGCTTCTACTACATAGTTGACCGCAAGTCCGACATGATTATTCGCGGCGGCGAAAATATTTACCCGCGCGAGATCGACGAAGTGCTCTACGCTCACCCGGCAGTCGCCTCGGCCGCCACCATAGGCGTGCCCGACGCCGTCTACGGCGAAGAAGTCGCAGCCTTCATTGTTCTCAAAGAGGACGCGCAGGCTACGGAAGACGAGATCATAGGCTTTTGCCGCGAGCGACTGGCCGACTACAAATGCCCTAAAACGGTGCGCTTCGTGGCAGAGATTCCAAAAGGCCCGACGGGCAAGCTGCTCAAGCGCGAATTGGTTCGCAGATATGCCGGGATAAAAGGATGAAAGCCTGACCTAAATCTAAACCTTTTTATAACCGAATGGGGCTCCCTTGCGAGGTCTTTAATCGAGGGGAAGTTTCGGGCAACAGGCGACGGATGAGTTCGAGAAATATCTGCGGGTCGAAAGGGTTTGCCAGATACCCTACGATTGGGATAGCGCGAGCCTGCCGCCGCAACAGTCGCTCTTCAATACCCATCGCTCCATAAGCGTTGACGATTATGATGGACGCCTCACGCATCTCAGCCTGCCGGTCTATCTCTATCGCTTCAACCTCAAAATGTTATTAGTGGGCCGCTTTCCCCACTTTTGTGCGACGACTGTACCGTTTTCTCCCTCTCAATTACTTTTAGGGGTCTGCTCACCTGCTTTGGTGACAGAACGAGAAAGGGTATAATCTGTCGAATTTAGGAATTTGGTGAAGATTCTCTCTCTTAATAAGGAGTTAGCCGATACTGTTACACCTGAAACTCTGTAGGCCCGGCCGCGATTTGATCGTAGACGATGGGGGACTTTCCCCGTGCCGGATGAGTGCGCAAGCTATAAGGTGAAGCATACGCCCGTTTGCTCCCAGAGCCAGTCTGCCGCCTGCGATCAGCTTCAAGACAAAAGAGCCGCTGACTGCTGACATCTTCTGTCGCAAGCCTTCGCATTTTGCCCATGAAAGTAGCAATGACATATCAAGATGAAACAAAGGTGCTCGTTGTAAACGATAACCCCGATCATCTCTACTTAATGAGGTCGTTATTGGATACTGCCGGGTACAATATCTTGACCGCAGTTGATGGGCGAGAAGGCTTCGAGGCGACCTGCCGCGAGCATCCGCAATTGATTATCAGCGACGTGATGATGCCGGTCGTAAGCGGCATAGAGTTGTGCCGCATGGTGCGCTCTCACGAGGAGCTGCGCTTGACGCCCATACTACTGGTCAGCGCCATGCGCAAAGATACAGATAGCGCGATAGAGGGTCTACAGGCCGGAGCGGATGACTACCTGGAATCGCCTTATGCTCCGGGGCTGTTGATCGCCAAGGCCGCTCGGCTGATCGAGCGCTATCGGGCGGAAGTAGAGATACGACATCTCACCGAGACGCTCGAAGAGAGGGTTTTGGATCGTACGGCTCAGTTGAAGGAAGCCAATAGGGAGCTTGAGTTCTTCTCTTATTCTGTTTCACATGACCTTCGCACACCTCTACGCTTCATTCACGGGTTTACCAATCTGCTTCAGGAAAGGGCCGCCCCGGTGCTGGATGAGACGAGCCTCGGATATATCAAAGTCATTTCCGACTTGATTAAGCAAACGGGCGATATGGTGGAAGATCTCCTTGAGTTTTCGCGGATGGGTTATGTCGAGATCAATCAGAGCGTGGTCGATATGGACGGTTTGATACGGGAGGTGATTAGTACTCTACAGCAGATTGAAGTAAAAGGGCGCTCTGTAAAGTGGAAGATCGGGGTCTTGGGAACGGTCATCGGTGATCCGGCCATGCTAAGACTCGTGTGGCAAAACTTGCTCTCTAATGCGATCAAGTATTCGCGCACGCGCGAGGATACCTGTATAGAGGTCGGGAGAATCGAGGACGCAGAGGGAGAGGACACATTCTTTGTCCGCGATAACGGCGTCGGATTCGATATGCAGTACGCCGATCGGCTGTTCGGGATATTTCAGCGCTTTAATAGTTCGGACGAATTTGAAGGAACTGGCGTTGGATTGGCGAGCGTTCGCCGCATCGTAGACCGTCATGGGGGGCGCGCCTGGGCCGAAGGCGCTCCCGGAGCCGGGGCGGTCTTCTACTTCTCAATTCCGAAAGGGGAGGGCGCGGCTGTTCAGGAGCCGAAGTCCAAGAAGGCCTGCAATTGACATTTTCAGCTAGAAAATCTACTTTATGGCTTACCTCCCTAATTTTGCGTGCATTCTATAGCTTCAAAAGACCTTAGGATTTTGCTTTCAATCGCCCCTGTAGCTGTTTATTCGGGGCGTCACACGATTCACTCACATAGCTGAAGCTCGCCATATGAAATCGTCTCCCGTCGAACCCGACGCCAAACAAATCAGGGTATTGATTATTGACGATCATGCTCTCATACGCTCCGGGCTTCGGATGATTCTTGAGTCTCGTCCCAATATATGTGTGGTCGGGGATGTCGGTAATGCTTCGGATGCGCTGAGCAAAACGGCCAAGGAGAAGCCTCATATAATTCTTTTGGATATTGATTTGGGCGGCACAAACGGCCTTGATCTCCTCCCGGAACTGCTCACAAGCGCCAAGGGGGGCCGTGTCCTCATCCTTTCGGGCGTCAACGACCCGGACATACATAACCGTGCCGTTCATCTGGGTGCCTCGGGAGTAGTTCTCAAAGACAAGGCCGCCGAGACGCTAATTAAAGCGATCGAAAGGGTTCACGCGGGGGAGGTGTGGCTCGATCGGACTGCGATAAGCCGTGTATTTGCCGAGATGACGCGCCAAAGCGAGAAGAAGGAAGACCCTGAAACCCGTAAAATCAGCACGCTCACACAGCGCGAGCGCGAAGTGATCGCCCTCATCGGCGAGGGACTCAAGAACAAAGAGATAGCCAAGCGCCT
>DASQYE010000476.1:0-8231 GCA_035639355.1 Pyrinomonadaceae bacterium | reverse complement strand
TGGCAGGCGCAACGGTGACGGACGACGCGCGCGCTTACAGGCTTGTGCTGACGGAGGTCGAGCGCGTGCTCACGCGCACAGGTGATTACGAGCCCCTGTGGCGCGCCGCCTGGACGCGCATCGAGGCGGCGCTCGAAAGCTTCGCGCGCGGCGCGTCAGGGGTTGAGGAATCGGCCGACGCACGCTTCTCCCTCATTACGCTCGCGCCCGGATTGTTCAGCCCCAAGGGCTTCGATCCTGCGCGCCACGCCATGCCCATCACGGCCATCTCGCATCACGCGCGCGGGCAACTCTTTTTAATCGCCGCGCCGATGGCGTCCGGCTGGGCCTATCGCGCCGATTACCCGTACTACTCCTGGGCCGAAACGATCGTGCGACCGGCCGTCGTGCGCAGAGACTTCGGCGCGCTCATGGCGCGCTTGAACGAGCTTGAGAAGGGTGCTGCGGGAGCCTGGCGTGCGGATACGAGCGAGCTGGCCTCCGCCTTCAAGTTCATGGACGCGGCGGGAGCAATGGTCGCTTCGAGTCTCCCGCCCGAAAGGGTCTCGGAAGAGGTACACGCCGCGCTCGTCGAAGCGGAAACAGGCGTGGAGAGGCAGACGAGCGCCGGAGCAGCGCCCAATGGCTGACTGGGATGATCGCTACAGTCGCGGCGAGCACATTATCGCAGAGCCTATGCCGCTACTGGTGCGCCTCGCGGAAAAGCTCGCGCCGGGGCGTGCGCTCGACCTGGCGTGTGGGCCCGGCCGCCACGCGCTTTTTCTGGCCGAGCGTGGCTGGCGAGTCACAGCCGTAGATGCCTCAAGCGTCGGTATCGAGCTGCTTCAAAGGAACGCGCTCGAACGCGGCCTGGAGGTGGACACTCGCGTCGCAGACCTTGAGCGAGGCGAGTTCCGTATAGCCCCTGAAGCCTACGATCTGATAGGCGTCTTCTATTATCTTCAGAGAGACCTCTTTGCGCAGATTCGCGCGGGCGTTCGTCAGGGCGGCGTGGTCATCGCCGCAATACACATGATCGACGAAGACCCGGACGCTCACCCCATGAACGAGGATTACCTGCTTCAGCCCGGAGAGCTGCGCGCGGAGTTTAGCGGCTGGCAGATCATGCACGATTACGAGGGCCCATCCACGGAGGGCGGCCACCGGCGACGGACGGCCGAGATCGTGGCTCGCCGAGCCTGAAAATTCATTTTTGACGAGCCGCAAGGGCCGGAACAGCTCTTCGGCCTTGCGGGCTCGCCCGGCTCAAACTCGTCGCTGTTTTTTGGAGGTACGTTAGGCGGTGCTTAAAATACTGGGAGTCGCGGGAAGTATGCGCCAGGGCTCGCATAGCGCGCAGGCTTTGAAGATTGTTCTGGACGCGGCGCGCGAGCACGGCGCTCGGACGCGTATGCTCGATCTGCGCGCCGTCGATCTGCCGATCTATCGCCCGCAGGGGCTCGGCGCGGAGTCCGACGGTATGAGCGAGGCGAACGAGGCTGTCAACTGGGCGGAGGCTTTCGTCCTCGCCTCGCCCGATTATCACGGTTCTATGTCGGGCGCGATGAAGAATTTTCTGGATTACTACTGGAGCGAGTTCGCCGGTAAGGTTTTTAGCTATCTCTGCGCGTCGCACGAGAAGGGCATGACCGTGATGGAGCAGATGCGCACCGCCGTTCGCCAGTGCTACGGGTGGAGCCTGCCTTATGGAGTCTCATTCCACGGTAGCCAGGACTTCGATGCCGACGGCGAAGTGACCAACACACAGGTGGCGCTTCGCCTGCGTATGCTCGCGCGCGACACGGCCGTTTACGGTGCGCTCATAGTAGAGCAGTTCCAGAGAGACCTCCGAAGCGACAGCCAGGAGACGTTTGCCGCCCGGTACAGAAAGTAAAGACGGTTTCGCATCTGTGATTTCAAATCTTGGATTTCAAATCTGAAATCTTAGATACATAGTTGAAGAAAAGTTTGAGCGCCCTGGTGCGCCTCGCTTCCCGTTGCGGAATACCGTATGCAAAATCTAAAATCGCAGCTATGCACGACGTGGTGAATATAGGGGCTGGGCCGGCGGGGCTTTCGGCGGCACTGTGGTGCGACGAGCTTGGACTCGATACGCTGGTGCTTGAGCAGGGCGGCGAGACGGGTGGGCAACTCCTGCATATCTACAACGCGATAGGAAATTATCCGGGCGTGCGCGCTGCGAACGGTCTTGAGCTGCGCGACCTGTTTGCCGAACAGCTTGCCGACAGCGATTTCGATATCTGGACGGACGCCTCTATAGAGAGCGCAGACCTGCGCGCCAAACGCATAGTGCTCCGAAGCGGCGAGCAGCTTCAGGCCATAAGCATTATCATTGCGACGGGCGTGCGCCGCAGGCGGCTGGGCGTCGAGGGCGAAGCCGAGCTGATGGGACGCGGCGTCGTCGAGTCTGCGACGCGCGACCGCGCGTTGCTCGCAGGAAAGGATGTGTGCGTCGTCGGCGGCGGCGATGCGGCGGCGGAAAATGCGCTGCTCCTCGCCGAAGTCTGCCCGACCGTCACGCTCGTCCATCGCGGAACACGCCTGCGCGCCCGCCGAGAGTTTACCGAGCGCTTGAAGACAGACCATCGCGTGACTGTATTTACGGAAGCCGTGGTCGAGCGCATCATCGGCACTGAGGAGGTACTGGCCGTGGAAATCCTTCGGCGTGGCGCGATCAAGCCTTTCCAGATGGCCGTGGGTGGCGTCCTTGTACGCATCGGGGTCGAGCCGAATACGGAGCTGTTCCGCGATCAAGTCCACACGGACGAGCGCGGCTATATAGTGACGACGGGCGAGCACGAGACGAGCATCGGAAACGTTTTCGCCGTCGGCGACGTTTCCAATCCGCTCGCCCCGACCATCAGCGGCGCGACGGGCGCGGGCGCGACTGCGGCGAAAGTTATAGCCTCGCGCCTGGATCACAGAAACTAGGGGAGGGGCAGCAGGCGGCACGGCGACGAACGCCATGGTTGAGCTTTCGTCCGTTTCGTTCTCCCTTTTTCTCTTTCGGTTTAATGCGCGGGGGCGATTTGACGGGCTACGAAACGATAGAACCCAGGCAGTTGAACGAGCGCATCAGGCGCGGCGAGACGTTGCGCCTCGTTGACGTGCGCGAGACGGTCGAGTATGAGATCGCGCGCATAGAGGGCGCGGAGCTTCTGCCCTTGAGCCGTTTCAACGAATGGGCGGGCTCGCTCGACCCCGACGATGAGATCGTAGTGATGTGTCATCATGGCATCAGGAGCGCGCAGGTCTGCGCCGTGCTCGCGCGCGAAGGATTCCATAAGCTCTACAACCTGGCGGGCGGCATCGACCGCTGGTCGCAAGAGGTCGATGCGGCAGTGCCCCGATACTGAACGCGGAAGCGGGAATGCGGAACGATGAGCGAAAAGAAAAACTCTTTCCGTCTTATGATTCATCGCTACGCATTCTGACTTGATCGCTTAATCCGATGAGCGCATCCAACACGAGCGCGGATGAACGCCCGCCCTACACGGACGAACACGTGCTGGCATACCCGGAGGATTACATCGCCGGTATTGACCTGTACAATGCGGGCGAGTTTCACGCGGCGCATGATGCCTGGGAGTCGCGCTGGATGGGCGAGGTCGGCCCGGCCGAAAAGCTTTTCTTGCAGGCGATGATTCAATCGGCGGTGGCCTTTCATCACCTGGAGATCGGCCGTCCGGGCGCGGCGCGGCGTATGTACCAGATGGCGAAAGAGAAGTTCGCGCGCCTGGGCGCGAGGCGCTTCATGTCGCTCGATTTAGAGGATTATCAATCGCAGCTTGATCGTTCGCTCTCTTGGTTGCTCGACGCGGCAGACCCGCGCACGCTCGCGCCGCCGGAATTTCCGCTGCCAGTAATCAGATTATTGCCGGGAGTTATGGAGTTCGATTGATGAGCATTGAGATCAAGGAAGACGCGCGCGCGGCAGAGGCCGAGGTCGTCTCGACGCGGCACGGGCCAGAGACGCGCGCCATTGCGCCTGCGCTGGTCGCGGCGGTGGTCGATATGCGTTTGCTGCTGATCGCGCTCTGGCTCGGCGCGGCCGTCTTCTTCAGCTCCGTCGTTGCGCCCGTGGCCTTTGCCGTGCTGCGCTCTTTTCATCTAACAAACGCCAACGAGATCGCGGGCACGATCGTCTCGCGCACGCTCGCAGTCGTCAACACGGGCGGATTTCTCGTAGGCACGCTGCTCACCTTGAGCGCCTTTCTTTTTCGCAGCACGGCGCGTCGGCGAGGCGCGCTCCGGGCCGAAGTGATCTCGCTGGCGCTGGTCACGATCCTATGCGGCGTGGGCAGTGGATCATCGCGGCGCGGATGCTGGCCCTGCGCGCCGCTATGGGAAGGCCCGTTGACGAGGTGGCGCAGGACGACCCCCTGCGCACAGCTTTTAATAGCCTGCATGGCTATTCGGTCGCCGCGCTCGGGCTGGCAATGCTTGCCGGTGCGGTCGCGTTATTGTTGATCGCGCGCCGCGCGCGTTCGACCACGGTATAAAGGGAGGGGAGTTTTACGTGGAGACGATAGAGAGGATAAACGATTGGCGCGAGCGCTATTCACGCTGGCAACAGGGGCAGGGCGGTGAAGCCACAGCCCGCGCCACGGTCGGCGACGATTACCCGTTCGTAGAGAATAAGCGCGCGCCCTTCAAGCCCCTCGGCTGCGCGCTGCCTATGCTCAGTCTGGCCTTGATCTCTTCGGCGGGCGCGTACATCGATGGCACTGAGCCCTTCGACGTGAACTCTCCCGGAGGCGACACGAGCGTTCGCGAGATACCAGTAGAGGTCGAAGCCGAAGACCTGCGCTTTGCGGCGCGCGGCTACGACCCGGCGGCGGTCACGGAGGACATGAACTCGCAAGTGCCCATCCAGCGCCTCTACGAGTTTTCCAGTAACGGCATCATAGGGCGTTTGAATCCAGTCTGGTGGAGCTTCTGCGGCTTCATCCCCGACGCCGCTCGCATGACGGAGGCGATGCTGCCGGAGCTGGTCACGCGCGTCAAACGATACGAGGTTAATGCGGCGCTGCTCATACCGGCTTCGCGCCTGTGTCATCAATCTGTGGCGCTTGCGGCGCGCGCTCTTGAGACGGCAGGCGTGACGACGATCATGCTCGCCGTGGCCCGTGACGTAGTCGAGATGGTTCGCCCTCCACGCGCCGTCTATTACAACGGCGAGACGGGAAGCGTCGCGGGCCGCCCGCTGTGGCCCGAACACCAGCGGCGCATACTGGACGAGACGTTGCGGCTGCTCGAATCCCTGGATCAGCCGATCGTGTACAAACTGACGGTCGAACTGGAAACGCAGGTTCAAAAGGCAAGGGGAGAGAGATAAAAGAGCGGCCAAGGACTGGATAAAGAAGTGACGGGATAAAGAGACGCCGGGCCCAAGCCGCATGTCGTCAATCCCGGATTTCGCCGCGCCGATCGGTATTGCTGCCGATCACCTATAGCCTTTTCAAGGGGCGACCGCGTGGCGTGTGACGGCGGCGATCGTTTCCGTGATCTGTGTGAAATCGAAGGGCTTGCCGATCACGCTGTCTATCAACTCCTTTTCGCTCGGAGAGGGCGCTGTGGCCTTACCGTAGCCCGTGACAAGCACGACGCTCGTCGAGGGCCAGCGGCGGCGTATCTCGCGCGCCACCTCCCAGCCGTCCATCTCAGGCATCGAGAGGTCTGTGAAGACCAGATCGAAGCGCTCGGCCGCGAGGGCTTCCATAGCCTGCGTCCCGCCACGGGCCGTCACTACCCTGTGATTCAAGATCGTGAGCATCTCGGCCAGCGTGTCGCGCACGAAATCCTCGTCGTCAATCACCAGGACGGAGAGGGCCGGAACCTCCGCCATGTCCACTGCGGCGTCTACCGCAGCGTGCGCGCGCTCGGCGGCGGGCAGGTCGATCTCGAAAGTCGTACCGCGCCCGACCTCGGACTCCACGCTTATCATTCCCTCGTGGCGCTCTATGATGCCGTAGCTGACGGCCAGCCCGAGCCCGGTTCCATGCGCGCCCTTGGTCGTGTAAAACGGCTCGAAGATTCGCTCGCGGACATCTTCCGGGATACCCATGCCCGTATCCGTAAAGCGCAGGCAGAGACGCTCACCCTCGCGCGCGCAACTGATAGCGAGATGGCCGCCCGCAGGCATCGCGTCAACAGCGTTGACGATCAGGTTGACGAAGACCTCGCGCAGCTCCGAGGCGTTGCCAAGAGTATAGTGAGCGGGCTCGGCCAGTAGCTCCACGTCATAGTGCAGTCCACGCATACGCGCCTCGTTCTCCCAGCGAGTGCGCGTGATCTCCATCGCGTCGTGGAGCAGGCTGCCCGCGTCCAGCAACTCGAACTCCTTCTCCTGCGACTGTCGCGCAAACGTCTGGATGCGGCGCACCGTGGCGGCGGCATCCTCTGCGGCCGTCTGTATGATGTCCAGATTACGCACCAGGGCCTCGGCCGTTACCTGGCGACGCATTAGCTGTGCGCGCCCGAGGATGGCCGCGAGCGCGTTGTTAAAGTCGTGGGCGACGCCGGATGCGAGCTGGCCCAGCGCGCGAAGCTTGTCGGCCTGCGCGGCGCGGCGTTGATGTTGTTTGTGTTCCGTAATGTCGCGCGCGATGCCGAGCACGCCCGTCGTCTGGCCCTCGACCACGAGCGGCGCGCTGTAGTAGAGCGCGTCTCTCACTTCCCCGTCGCGCGTCAGGTAGCGGACTTCATAGGAGCGCGGCTCGCCGCAGAGCGCGCTCTCGAAATTCTCCCGCGCCAGCTCATGATCGCCCGGATGAATCATCTCCATGTAATGATGCCCGATCAAATCCTCGGAGCGATAACCGCTGATCTCCGTGGACGCCGTGTTGAGCCAGAGGTAATGGCCCTTCGTGTCGATGGCAAAGATCGGATCGCGTACACTCTCCAAAACGTTCGTCAACAAAGACTGGCGCTCGCGCGCGACCGCTTCCACTTTGCGCAGCTCTGAAAGGTCGCGGGCCGTACAGACCGCGCCGACCGTATTGCTTTCGCGCTCGATGACGGGCTCGACCGTGACCAGCAGCGGTCGATTGTAGCGTTCGGGCGTGACCTCGAGCGTCACGCTGCGACCCTCGCGGATGCTCCTTTCGACGACGCACGTTTCATCCGTCTCGCTCGCGCGAAGGATGTCGCAGCAGCGACGGCCCAGCAGAAGATGAGGCCAGGTGTCTTCCATAGACGCGCCCGTTCGATTGACGCGAATCAGTTGTCCCTGGTGGTCGAAAATAAAGATGCCGTCCGACATCGCGTTGAAGGTCGCTTCCCATTCCTTCTTCGCGCGGCGGGTCATCTCGAAAAGCTCCGCCTGCGCGATGCCGGTCGCAAGCTGTCCAGCAACGGCCTCGACGAGCGCCACTTCGTCCTCAGTCCAGTGTCGCACGCGATCCGTCTGGTGTATGCAGAGCGCGCCGCGAAAGCGTCCGTTGACGATTACGGGACAGTCTATCTTGGAGCGAACGCCGACCAGCTCGGCGCGCACGCGCACGTAAGAGTTCAGCTCCGTGGGCCCGCTCGAAAACTGGCGCGCGTCGTTGATGACGACCGGCTGCGTCGAATACATTAGGCGCTGGCCTATGGGATCGTTGTAGCTAACGTCAACGTGGCGGATGCTGGAAGAGTTCGGGGCGACGTATTCATGCTCGACGGGCGAGCGCTCGCGGCTCGGGTCATACAGGTGCAGGTGAACGCGCGAAGCGTTGAGGGCCAGGCCCAGCTCGCGCGTCGCCGTGCTTAGGACTTCGGGCAGAGAGAGCGAAGCGCGTATCGCTAGGCTCAGTCGATTAATGAGAGCTTCGCGCGAAGAGGTCGCCTCGGCCTTCTGGTAAAGCTCCGCGTGACGGATCGCAACCCCCGTTTGATCGGCGGCGGCGCGGGCCAAAGCGATGTCCTCCTCAGACCAGTGCCGCAGGCTTCGGATGGTCGAGATGGCGAAGACGGCCGGAAGCTCCTCTCCCACCTTGATCGCCGCGTACATCAGCGAGCGTATGCCGCGCGCGCGAAGCACACGGTTATAGACCTCGCCTATGCGCTCGTCGTTCGCCGCGTCGTCAAAGGTCAGCACGCCGTGCTCGCGCACGCCCGCGATAACGTCCGCGAATTGAGACAGGTCGTAATTGAGGGTCGCGGGGGGCACTCCGGGCGCGCTGTACTCGGCTACATAACGCACCAGGCCGGCGTCCATGTCGAATTTGAACAGGGAGCAGCGATCGACA
>DASQYE010000475.1:0-5369 GCA_035639355.1 Pyrinomonadaceae bacterium | reverse complement strand
GAGTAAAAAGCAAGAACAAAGCTTTCACTCATCACTCATGACTCATCACTCATCACTTTTATTATGCGGCTGGCGGTTGAATCACAGCGTTTGATGGAAGAGTTCCTGCGCGAGCGTTTTCGGCTTGAGACGTTGAAGCTCCCGCCGCTCTCTCTCTATCGTGGACGAGTGGCAAGCTGGCTGACCAATACTTTCAGGATTGGGGCGATCACTTTCGGACGCCGGATTTTCGTCGCGCCGAAGATGGTCACGCCGGACGAGACGGGCAGGCTAAAGGTTCCGGGCTGGCTCGTCGCACACGAAGCGACGCACGTCTGGCAGTACGAGTGCGCCGGGTTTGCGGGCTTCCTCTCTTCGTATCTCGCGGGGTACTGGCGCGCACTGAGAGCGCAGCGGAAGTGGGGGCGCGAGGCGCGGCAGGCAGCCTACCTGGCAATCAGGGAAGAATGCGAGGCGCGCGAGTCCGAAACGGCTTACGCCGTCTGGATTGCGCTCAGAGAGAGTGGGCCCACGCTAGACCTCGAAGACTAGAGTTGATTTAAATGCGGGCGGCTCGCCAGGTGCCCGCGCGCTCATCTATCATGCTACTGCGGAGCCGTCGCCGTTCGCCCTCACTTCTCGTCGTCGTTGATTGAGAACTTGACTTTGCCGTGCTGGACTTCTTCGAGCGCGATGCGCGTCGGCTTATGCTTCTGCGGATCAATATCGACGCGCGGTCGCGCCCCGCGCTGTAGCTGCTTGCTTCTTTTGGCCGCCACGATAATCAAACGATATTTCGAGTCCATCTCAGGCTGCGCGGTCTCCTCGGCAACCTCCGCCGCTTCTTCATGTACTTTAGGCATAATTGGCTTTTCGGGCCTCCACACCCGCCCCGGTATGAGAAAAGAGAAAGTCTATGACGATTGCGAAAACGCGCCGTTTCAGGATGATGGCGGCGACGGCTGGAACGTTGCCAGCACCCGGCGCGCTAAATATTCCTGGCGCTCGCGGCGCGCCCTTTCGGCGTAAATGATCGACGCCAGCTGTTTGGCCGCGCGATCAAGATCGTCATTAATGATGACGTAATCAAACTCGCGATAATGTTCTACCTCGCCGCGCGCGTTACGCAGGCGCAAAGAGAGATCGTCCGGGTGCTCGGAGCCGCGCGCCGTCAGCCGCGCACAGAGCACGTCGAAAGAGGGGGGCAAAATAAAAACGCTGACGGCATCCGCGATCAGCGCGCGCACGCTGTGCGCGCCCTGAACGTCCACCTCTATCAATATGTCGCGTCCCTCGGCCAGCTCGTGCTCGACCTGCGAGCGCGCCGTACCGTACAGATTGCCGTGAACGTTGGCCCATTCAAGAAACTCGCCCGCGCGCTCCATCGCATTGAAAGTCTCGGCCGTGACGAAAAAGTAGTCTCGACCGTTGACTTCCCTCGGACGCTCGCGGCGGGTCGTATAAGAGACAGAATAGCCAAGGTTCGGCATTTCTTTCAACACGCGGCGGATGAGCGTGCCTTTGCCGCCGCCCGACGGCGAGCTGACGACGATGAGCCTTCCGCGCGGCGGCTCTAGCTCGTCAACCTTTCCGGCGCGCTCCGCCTTGTTCGCTTCACTCGACATTCTGCACTTGCTCGCGCAGCTTCTCGACCTCGGCCTTGATGGCGAGGGCAGCTTCTTTGATGACCATCTCGGTAGACTTCGAGAGCACGGTGTTGGCTTCGCGGTTCAATTCCTGTAGAAGAAAATCTAGTCGCTTGCCGGTCTCGCCCTCCATGTCCAGCGCCTCGCGAAACTGCGAGAGATGACTTTTCAAGCGCGCGATCTCTTCCGAGATGTCGCTGCGATCAGCCAGGTAGGCGACCTCCTGGGCCAGCCTGCTCGGGTCAAGCTCTATGCCCTGCTGGTCGTTGCGCGCCACCAGATCGGTGATTCTTTTCTGGAGCCGCGTGCGATAGGCATCGACCAGAGCGCCCGCCGCCGCTTCGATCGTGGGGACGTGGCGCGCGATCTCGTCCAGGCGCGAGTGCATCTCGGCCCCAAGCTCCTTGCCCTCGCGCAGGCGCATCTGTTCCAGCTCGTCCAGCGCCTCGTCAATGGCGCGCTCGACGCCCTCTATCATCCGCTCGTCGATCCCGTCGCGGACGGGCTGCATCGCGCCCGGCAGTCTGGCGAAGACGTTGATGTCCGGCTCGCCCACGATCTCGAACTCCTGCTGCATGGCCCTGAGCGCCGTGATGTAGCCGGCGATCAAGGGGCGATTGAGCTCGTACGCGACCTCGCCCGTGCGCTCGAACACGATGTTGGCATCGACGCGCCCGCGCGAGAGCCGCGCCCCTATGCGCCGCTTGACGATGGCTTCGAGGGATGAAAGTTCCGCGCCGAGTCGCAGGTGAACGTCCAAAAATCTATTGTTGACGGTCTTCAGATCAACGGCCACGCTGAAATTCTCGCCCGTCGCCGACCCGCGTCCGAATCCGGTCATTGATTTCATAAGAAATAGTCAGTAATCAGCCGCCACACTCTGTAAGCCGAAAAGCCCCGAGACCGGCTATTGATTGCTGATTACCAGGTTGTCCTCCTCCTCCTCGTCTGCGAACTGTAGCTCGTATAAGCGCCTGTACAGACCGTCTCGGGCGAGCAACTCCGTATGGGTTCCCGTCTCGGCAATCGAACCGCGTTCAAGGACTACGATACGGTCGGAGCGGCGCACGGTCGAGAGCCTGTGAGCGATGACGATGGTCGTGCGATTGCGTATCAGGTTGGCGAGCGCTCTTTGCACAAGCCGCT
Organism: Pyrinomonadaceae bacterium; assembly: GCA_035639355.1. Lineage (GTDB taxonomy): Bacteria > Acidobacteriota > Blastocatellia > Pyrinomonadales > Pyrinomonadaceae > DASQYE01. Next base: position 2,598 of record DASQYE010000475.1, on the reverse strand, counting down.
CGGATTCGGCGTCGAGCGCAGAGGTGGCCTCGTCCAGGATAAGCACGGGCGCGTCCAGCAGCACCGCGCGCGCTATCGCGAGTCGTTGACGCTGCCCGCCGGAAAGAAATATGCCGCGCTCGCCGACGATCGTTTCGTAACCCGAGGGCAGCTCCATGATAAAGTCGTGAGCAAAGGCCACGCGCGCCGCTTCTTCAATCTCGGAAGGAGTCGCGCGGGGCCGCCCGTAAGATATATTGTGGCGCACCGTATCGTTGAAGAGAACCGTCTCCTGTGTGACGAGCGCGATCTGTCGGCGCAGGCTCTTGATGCTGGCGTCGCGCAAGTCCGTCCCGTCCCACAGCACAGCGCCCTTGACCGGATCGTGAAAGCGCGGCAAAAGCTTCGTCAGCGTTGACTTGCCCCCGCCGGATTCTCCTACGAGCGCGACCATCGTGCCGGCGGGGATGCGCAAAGACACGCCGCGCAGCACAGACCTGGTTTCGTTCGCGTACCCGAAAGAGACATCGCGCAGCTCTATCTCGCGCTTCAAGGGCGCGAGCTCGACCGCCCCGCTACGCTCTGGAATCTCTGCATGCTCGTCCATCACCTCCCAGACGTGACGCGCTGCCGCGAGCGCCTGCTCCATACTGTTCGACAGACGCGAGAGCTTTCGCATAGGGTCATAGCTGCGGAACAGGAAGAAGAGAAAGGTTAGAAACTGCGCGGCGTTCATGCGTCCGGCCATGATCTCGCGCTGGCCGAAGAAGAGTAGAAAGACTACTGCGAGCACGCCTATCATCTCGATGGTGGGCGGCGAAAGGGCTGCTATCTTGGCCGAGCGCAGGTTGGCGCGCACGATTTGCCCTGCGACCTGCGTGAAGCGGCCGCGCTCGCGCTCTTCGGCGCGGTACGCCTTGACGATAGACTGGTTCGAGAGCGCCTCCTGCGCCGTGTCCGTCAACAGCTTATTGCCCTCGAACGACTCCCGCGCCAGATTCCTGAGCGCCCGACCGAAACGCGCCGTGAGCACTGCGATGACGGGCGCGATCAGCAGAGAGCCGAGCGTGAGCCGCCAGTTGTAATAAAAGGAGGCGGCGAGAAAAGCGATCAGGGTAAAGCTTTCGCGCAGCATGTCTCGCAGCGTGGCCGTGACGGCCACTTCAATCGCCGCCGCGCTTGAGACCAGGCGCGAGACCAGATAGTTCGTGCGATGCCGCTCGAAGAAGCTGGCCGATTGGGCCAGGACGTGACTGTATAAATCCTGGCGCAGGCGCAGCACCGATGCCTGGCCCACGCGCGCCATCAGGTAGCTCGACAGATATTCGGCGATGCCTTTGACGGCCGTGAAGAGGACGATCAAAATCGCGATCGTGCGCCACGCGCCCACCCCGGATGCGGGGATCAAACGTTGCAGTCCGAAAAGGGTCGGAGTACGCTGTCCCTCGCCCTGCGCGAAGGCTTGATCGAAGATGGGCACGATGAGCGCTCCCGTCGCGCTCTCTAAAAGGCCGACCAGTACCATCGCGACCGTAGCCAGCGCGAAGGTTCCCGAGTGTGGCTTGAGATATTTTAATAGTCGCCGCAGATCGTGCATCATCACTCGCTCGGCGCTGCTCGCGGCCCCACTTCAGTCAATCTGGAAGGAAGGGAACCGACGCCCCTGTTATCGGTAAATCGAAATATTACTTAGGCTTAAACGGCGGCGTCAAGGCGGGCCGACGCGGGCCGTCAAAGGGCCGGGCGGGGATGCAAGCCGAAAGCCTACAGTTTTTTGGCGCGCGATGGGGAGCAAGTGCGCTATAATCCGTTCCCGTTATTCATCCCAGCTCAGGGAAAAAAGATTGGATACACAGACCCATCAACTCAACAAGGGTAAACGACTGCTGATCGTTGACGACGATGCTGACATGCGTATGCTGCTGGCAGAGTATTTCCGCCGACTTGGTTTCGAGGTCGAAGAGGAGGAATCGGGCGCGGCCGCCCTGGAGCCAGCGCTCTCGGGCCGCTTCGATTGCTTTATCTTCGACGTTTCGATGCCGGGAATGACCGGCCTGGAACTGTTGCGGCGTTTGCGCGAGCGCGGCGCGCAAACGCCCGCCATGTTCCTGACCGCGCATGATGCGATCGACGATAAGGTGGCCGGATTCGAGGCCGGAGCGGACGATTATCTGGCCAAGCCTTTTAGCCCGCGCGAGCTGGAAGTCCGCGTCGAGGCGCTTTTGCGTCGCCGCCCTGCCATCGAGCGGGACGCCAACGGCAGAGAGCGTATAGAGATCGGCGATCTGGTCATAGACAAGCGGCGTCACGAGGTCTCGCGCGCAGGGGCGCGCGTGGATTTGACGCCGCTCGAATTTCAAATCCTTGAGCTGCTGGCGTCCGAGCCCGGACGCGCCTGGTCGCGTAACGCCCTGCTCGATCAGGTCTGGAGCACAGAGTACGAAGGCTATCAACGCAACATAGACCCGCATATCAACCGGCTACGTAAAAAACTTGAGACAGACCCGAAGAACCCACATTACGTGCTGACCGTGCGCGGGGTGGGTTACAAATTGAACGAAGCTCTGTAGAAAACTGTTCCGGCACACAACGGATGCGCTCGCCAACGAGCGCACCCGC
>DASQYE010000474.1:0-3812 GCA_035639355.1 Pyrinomonadaceae bacterium | reverse complement strand
ATGGGCTTGCAGGCACCCGCAGGACTGCTCGCCATCCACACCAACATGCCCGCCACCGTTCCGGCTGACGTGGACAAGGCTCTGCTGGCCGGCGCGCCGCCACCGTCCGGTCTCTCGGCTGAAGAACGACGCGCCTATGAGCAACTTGTCAGAACTTTCAAGCAGGTGGACTACGCCAAGTATATGGCGGCGCGCCCGCAGACCTTGTACGGCATTGCGGATTCACCCGTCGGCCTGGCGGCCTGGCTTCTGGATCACAATGATGCTGACGGCCAACCGGCAGCGACGGTCGCCTCGGCCCTGAACCGGGCGACGAGCGCCACGGGCGAACTGACACGTGACGAGATCCTCGACAACATCACGCTTTACTGGCTGACGAACACCGGGGTCTCTGCGTCTCGTCTCTATTGGGAATACAAGGGTGGCTTTTTCAATACCAAAGGCGTCTCCATCCCTGTGGCCGTGAGCGTCTTTCCCGGCGAGCAATATCAAGCCCCTCGTAGTTGGACAGAGCGCGCTTACCCGAAGCTCATCTACTACAACCAGCTCACCAAGGGCGGCCACTTCGCCGCCTGGGAAGAGCCGCAACTCTTCGCCCAGGAGATTCGCGCGGGGTTCAGATCAGTGCGCTAGCTGGTCCGGCTACGCTGCGAGCGACCGCGCCCACGATTTACGTCGGCACCGGCGTCCACGGGTTCGCCTGCGGCCGGCTCAACCGCTGACTTTTATCGATCTTTAGGGAGGCACATACGACATGAACGAGAAGAAAGAAGCGACTCAGGTGGTAACGACCGCCACGCAGCAGGTGGAGGTGGCCGTGCTCGCAGGCGGCTGCTTCTGGGGCGTCGAGGACATCCTGCGCGAGGTTCCCGGCGTGATCAACACCGAGGTCGGCTACACGGGCGGCTGGCTCGAAAACCCTACGTATCACGACACGCACGACAGCAAATCCGGGCACGCCGAGGCGGTTCGCGTGACCTTCGACCCGTCGGTGCTCAGCTTCGAGGAGTTACTAGAGCGCTGGTTCTTCCGCCTGCACGACCCCACGACGCTCAACCGTCAGGGCAACGACACGGGGACGCAGTACCGGTCTGCAATCTTCCCGCAGACGGAGGAGCAGCAGGCGACCGCGGAACGAGTCATAGCGCGCGTCGAAGCGTCGGGGCGCTGGAAGCGACCTGTCACGACGAGCATAGAGCCAGCCTCGACCTGGTACGACGCAGAGGATTACCACCAGGACTACCTGCGCAAGCACCCCAGCGGATACACATGCCATTACCTGCGCGATTAAGCAGCCAACGGGCGCGCACTCTGAGCATCATGACGCAATACCATCGTGCAATTTAGTGGCCGCGCAGCAGAACTTAAAACCGGAGCGGGTATTCAGTACCCCTGCACCACAGTATGGCGTCCCCGCTGTGAATGCAGTCGGAGCGAGCTGATGTAAGAAGAGCCCAACCATCATCGCAGAAGCTTTCTTGCAGCCCGAAAGTGACAGAAACCTATTCCAGCGAAAGGAGAACATGAAATGGGTAACCCAGTCCGCATCCTCGGCATCGCCGGCAGCCTCCGCCGCCAGTCCTACAACCGCGCGCTCCTGCGCGCAGCCACCCAGATCGCGCCCGAAGACGCGACCATAGAGATATTCGAGATTGACGGCATCCCACCCTTCAGCGAGGACGACGAACAGAACCCGCCGGAGAAGGTCACGGAGCTGAAGCGGCGCATACGCGAGGCGGACGCCGTCCTGTTCGTCACGCCCGAGTACAACTACTCGATCCCCGGAGTCCTGAAGAACGCCATTGACTGGGCGTCGCGCCCCTACGGCGACAGCGCGTGGTCTGGGAAGCCGGCGGCCATTATGGGTGCTTCCACCGGGAGGATCGGCACGGCGCGGGCGCAGTACCACCTGCGTCAGGTGATGGTCTTCCTCAACTTGTTCCCACTCAACCAGCCAGAGGTGATGATCGGAGCGGCCAACGAGCGCTTCGACACCGTAGGGAACCTGACCGACGAGCAGACGAGGGAGTACGTCCGCCTGTTGCTTCAGAACCTAGTGGATTGGACACGGCGCATCGGGCAGTAACACGAGCTACACCAACAGTGGGAGATTCACATGAGCGAAGAAGAGCTGCAATTGCTGATAACACTGGATGACCCGTGGGATGCCCAGGAAGAGGATACCTTCAACCATCTTCAGGCTGAACACATTGTCGCGTGGCCCGGACAGCCGTTTCAGGCAACGTGGCGACACGACCATCGAGCAGAAGCTGTTATTGATAATGACCCTTACAAGATGGCTTTATCAGGAGGATTACAAAAATGAACTGCTGTTCGCATTTATTTGAGATTAGAAATGTTACTCCGAAAACGCCGCAGGGTTGTGAAGAGTGTCTGAAAATAGGCGACCGATGGCTTCATTTGCGACTTTGCGTCATATGTGGCCACGTCGGCTGCTGTGATGATTCAAAGAACAAACACGCGGCAAAGCATTTTCATTCGACCAATCATCCCATCATCAAATCTTTCGAGCCGGGTGAGGATTGGGGCTGGTGTTACGTTGATGAACTGTTTTTCGAGTCGTTTCCAGGATCGTTTACGACTGAGTGGTGTGGCGCGCCCGGCAACATACTTGGGCGTGACGGATGAGTCTCGGCGGACGAATTGGAGGATTAGCATGCAGAAGTTTGAACAACCGATACCGAAATCCGTCGTTGTCGACAGGACAGGGGAGACAGACCTGCATTCTTCTTTTGACGCCCGCCGTCAAGCCTTCCGCGCTCTAACCGAGGAAGGCTGTTTCGTCATGCCGAATCCTGGGACATCGGCTCAGCGCGCTATCTTCAGTACCTGGGTTTTCCGGCGCTGGCGACGACCAGCGCTGGATTCGCGTTTTCACAAGGGCTACCGGATTCAGACTCGGTCGTCTCTCGCGAGCAAAGCCTGGCTCATATCGCCGAGATTGCCGCCGCGGGTACTCGTCTGCGTTCCGACCTTTCAGACCATCAACGAGCTAATTGCTTTTACTTAGAATAAACCTCCCTTGGGTTGTCGTAGATTGAGGGCTGTATCTATGCGTAACGGTAAACCACCCTGTAAGGCCCGTCTTTCATAGGGTCTTCATAGCTTATGAGCGTTTATTCACCCGCCTGAATATTTTCGCAACGCCAATCGGGTCGAATTGCCATTTATGGTTCCCACGCCGAATCTTTAAGTAGTTAATGCGTAGTTAACTGCGTTAAAGCTCGGGGCCTCGGTCAAAAGCTTCATGAAATACGCACTTCTCGGATCGCATATTGATGTGTCATAGAGGACGTTATGCCACACCTTTGAGCAGCATCTGGTTCATGGCTCACGGCAATGCTCTCACTCGGTCAACGAGGGCTTGCAGCGCCGCTACGGATTGGACGCCGGAGAGAGCCGCACGCCTGTTGGCGACGAAGGCCGGGACGCCGCGCACGCCCAGTTCTTCCGCCTCAAGCTCATCTGCCATCACTACTTCCTCGAAATCACGCTGGTCGAGCGCACGTCGCAATCCTTCCCTATCAAGTCCCAAAGTGGCCGCGAGTCTGACGAGCACCTCCGTGTCACTGATGTCCTCGCCACGCTCGAAGAAGGCTCGGAAGACCGATTCGTTATAGTCGTCGAAACGGTTGATGCTGCCAGCCCACTTCGCTGCCTGGTGGGCGAGGCGCGAGCGCGGCTGCACGGGCGGCAGCCTCATCTTGACGCCGAGTCGCTCGGCCAGCGGGTAAACCGAGTCGCGCCACACGCGCGTCAGGTACTCACCGCCGGGAGGAAGCGTCGGAACA
>DASQYE010000473.1:0-2176 GCA_035639355.1 Pyrinomonadaceae bacterium | reverse complement strand
ACGATGTGGTAAACGATCATCGCATCGCGCAGCCACCATTGCCAGTGGCCCATCGGGACCGTCCTCAGCTGACCGAAGCTAAGCATCAGGCCGAGCAGCAGCCAAGCGAGCGGGTCGCGCGGGCGCATCGCAGCCACCCAGAAGCCGAGCAGCAGGCAGAAGACGGGCATCACCTCGAAGATCAGCACGTAAGGCAGCCACTCTCCGGCGGTCGGCGCGCTCGCCTTGGCCGGGGCCCATCTGACCGTAAATCGCTGCTCGCCGCTCGCCGCTCCCGCGGCCGCCCCCTCCTCGCCCGCTGAGCGCCTGACTACGACGGAGAGCGTGTCGCCGGGGCGCGCCGTCGCCGCAAGCTGGTCAAACACCGCCGCTCCCGTCAAGGGCCTGTCGCCCACCGACAGCACCCAATCGCCCTTTCGTAGCCCAGCCTCCTCGGCTTCGGGCCGCAGGCGCGTAATGACCGGGTCCAACTCCTCCATCACGAAAGGCTCACGGACAAGCTCGTGCGCGTATAGGTCTTCGCGTAGGGCATCCATCGCGTAGCGCGTTTGATAAGTGACCGCGATGATGAAGAGCGCGAGCAAAGGAATGTAATAAATGTGCCGGCTTTTCATAAAAGGAGTCTTGAATCTTTACGGATGTGAGCCGAGGGCCGCACGGCGCGGCGCGGCGCGACCGCTACTCTAGATACGCAAACGAGCGACGGCGGGTTTCCGATCACTGCGCACGCTTGCTCACTCTCGCGGCGGAGGATTTCATGACTGTTAAGAAGCAATGGGCGCGGGCTTACTCGTCTTGCGCCACGGCGCTCAGAAAACTTTCCCCCGCGTTCAGCCTCAGGCCGAAGTTGTCGGCGATGGTCTGGCCAATGTCCGCGAGCGATTGACGTACCCCCAAGTCAACGCCCGCGCGCGCCCGCTTGCCGTAGACTATGAGCGGCGAGTATTCACGCGTATGGTCCGTGCCGGGAAAGGTAGGGTCGTTGCCGTGATCGGCGGCGAGGATTGTGATGTCGCCCTCGCGCATGGCCCCTTCGATCTCCGGCAGGCGAGCATCGAAATGCTCCAGGGCGCGTGCGTAGCCTTCCACGTCGCGGCGATGGCCGTAGAGCATGTCGAAGTCAACCAGATTGGAGAAGATGAGCCCGCGCGTATCACTGTGAAGCGCGCGGACGGTCTGGTCTATGGACTGGTCGTTGTTCTTGGCCGTCAAGTCTTCTGTCACTCCCGCAGAGTCGTAGATGGAGGCGACCTTGCCTATACAGACCACGTCGTGCCCGGCCTCGGAGAGCGCGACCAGCAGATTCTCGCGCGGCGGCGGGACGGCGTAATCGTGGCGGTTCTCCGTGCGGCGGAATGCGCCGGTCGCGCCCGTGAAGGGGCGAGCGATGACGCGTCCCACCTCGTCCTTGCCGCGAAGGATGCGGCGTGCCGTCTCGCATATCTCGTAGAGCCTGGCGAGCGGAATAATCTCTTCGTGCGCGGCGATCTGGAAGACCGAGTCGGCAGAGGTGTAAACGATGGGCTTGGCCGTGCGCACGTGCTCCTCTCCCAGCTCCTTTATGATCTCTGTGCCGGAAGCTGGAACGTTGCCGAGGATGCCCGGCACGCCCGTCTCCAGCACGAAGCGATCAATTATCTCGGGCGGAAACCCCCTCGGGTAGGTCGGAAAGGCGCGCTCCAGAATTATCCCTGCCATCTCCCAATGGCCCGTCGTCGTGTCCTTGCCGTTCGAGCGAAGCGCGCACCGGCCGTATGAGGCGCGCGGATGAGCGGCGGGCGGCACGCCTGCGAGCGGGCGTATATTTCCGAGCCCGTAGCTTTCGAGGTTCGGCAGGCGCACCTCCCTTGACTCCAGTATGTGGCCCAGCGTGTCCGAGCCCTCGTCGCCCCAGTCGGCGGCGTCCGGCATCTGGCCTATCCCGGCGCTGTCCAAAACGATGAGCGTGATGCGATCGAAAGCGGGTTTGCGGCCCATAAATGAAGTCCAGACCTCTCGTTTGGAATTTGTATTGAGCGGGCACCCGCCGAAGCAATGGCCGCCGAAGGACGCCGCTCAAGCGAGGCGCTTATCTTAGCATGAACGGCAAAAGACGGCGGGCCGCACGGCGGGAAGCGGCAGTAGCAGCAGTCTACGCAAGAGAGCGTGGCAGCGAAAGAGCGCGGGGAAAGAAAGC
>DASQYE010000472.1:0-4657 GCA_035639355.1 Pyrinomonadaceae bacterium | reverse complement strand
GCGACCCTGTAGAGCGCGCTCGAAGGTATCCACCTCGTAAAGCCCCTTGCCCGTGAACGTGCCCTCGCCGAAGAGGTCTTGATAGACATCGGAAGCGGCGGTCGTGTAGGGGTCTATGCCCGTATTGCCGGAGAAGATGCGCGCGAATCGCGAGCGCGCGGCGCTCTCCAGAGAGACGCTGACGCGCGGCTGCAAGATGCCGTAGCCGCGCGTGACGCGTCCCCGCTCCGGGTCGTACCGCGCACGGTTTAGCGGGTGCAGGATGTGGCCCACGAGACGCCGAGCGGCCTCGCGCGGCAGCTGCGTATCCGAATCGAGCGTAATGACGTAGCGGACGCGCGCGAGCAAATCGGGGTCTGCGGTCGAGACGATGAAGCTGGTATCGCGCGCGCCGCGAAGGATGCGATTGAACTCTTCGAGCTTGCCGCGCTTGCGCTCCCAGCCGAGCCATCGACCCTCGCTCTCATTCCACTGGCGGCGACGATGGAACAGGTGAAAGCGCGCCGTCTGGCCTGCGCCGCCGCTGTAGCGCGCGTTCAATTCTTCTATCCCGGCGAGCGCGCGTTCGAGCAACGCGGCATCTTCGGCCATCTCTTCCTGCGGCGCGTCGGCGTAATCCCCTAGCAGTGCGAAGTAGACATGCTCGTCCTGGTTGGCCAGGTAATGAACCTCCAGGCGTTCGAGCAGCCCTTCGACGGTCTCCTCGCCGGTCAGGAGCGTCGGGACGACGACCATCGTGAGCGCGTCCGCACCGATCCCGCTTTTGGTCTCCATGCTCGGCAGAAGTCGCGGCGGCAGCAAGTGTGTGACATCCAGGTTAAGCACGCCGAGCGCCAGGTCGCTCGCCGGTATCAGCGAGAGCAGCGCGAGCGCTACCATCAGGCCGGGCGCGGCCCCCGCTTTGTAAGCGAAGAAGACGAGCGCGGCGACGAAGAGCGCGGTGAGCAGCGCGAACGTGCCGAGATAAAAGAGGGTCGGGTGAGAGAGAAGCGCGCGTCGCAGGCGCTCGCGCAGCCCCGGCCGGTAGCCGAAACTTTTTTCCAGCGCCAGGACGCCATCGTCTATCAGGTAGTAGCCGACGTGCGCGCGTGCCGCGTCCGCGGTCGCGTTCGCTTCCGTCGCAGGTGCGGCCAGGCGCACGGCCTCGCGCGCGACATCCATCTCGGCGGCGCGTGTGCGCTTGCTAATGCGCTCGATGACGTGGCGGTAGCGGTCGCGCGTCAGGAAGGTCATGCGCGCATAGACGCCCGCCGGGTCTTCCGCGAGTGCCGGATCGACCAGGCTGACGCTCTCGAAGAAATCGCGCCAGTCGAGCGTCGAGAGCAGGCGCATGCTGGTGATGATATTGCCGACCGTGACCTGCGCGGCGGCCTGTCGCTGGTGTTCCAGATGGACTATCTGCTCCGAGGTCTTCCCGCGCTTCTTGAGTTGGCCTTCGAGCCAGTCGAAGACGGGCATCACGGCCGGGTCCTGGTCGCGCAGGCGCTGTGTGAGCTGAACGACGAAGGCGCGATCAAGGTCTTCGCGCTTTCCCAGCCGTCCCTTGAGCAGCGAGGTCAAGCCCTCCGGCTGGCGGCCCGCTATATCTAGCAGTATGTCGGCCAGGGTGTCCGCCTCTTCGCGCGCCTCGCGTGCGGCGACGATGCGAGTCGCGATGCGGCGCAGGTTCTCTACGAGCGCCAGGCGCAAGGTGATGGCGACGGCCCACAACTCTCCTATGGTGAGCGGCGTTACCTGCTGGTAGGCGCGTATGAATCTCTTCAGCGTCTCGGTGTCCAGGCGGCTGTCCGTGTGCGCGATGATCGAGAGCGCGATGGCGTAGATGCGCGGGTAGCCGTCGAGCGCGCCGCCCTCCAGCTTCGGCAGCTCGTAGTAAAAACCCTTCGGCAAGTCCTGGCGGATTTCCCGCAACTGCTCTTCGACGATGTGAAAGTTATCGACGAGCCACTCGGCTGCGGGCGAGATCGTGCGTTCTTTGCGAATCGCATCGGCCAGCGAGCGGTAGGCGGCGACCAGCAGTCGCCCGTTCTCTTCGAGCGCGGGCAGCAAACGACGGCCGTGCCTGCGCTCGACGTAAACTTTATGCCCCGAAGCCAGCGCGGCGGCGTGCTGCTCAAGACGCTCGACGCTAAACAACTCCTCGCGAATCGGCTCCTCGTCGCGCCCCACAGGGGTACGGACGAGTCTTCGGAGTAGCCCGGGGAAAAGTAGAGCCGCAAGAGCCAATGCCATTCACACAATCGCAGGAGAATTTTCGTAAGCATAACACAACGAAGGGCGGAGGGATGAGGGATGAGGGATGAAAAGGAAACGATGTATACGGAATGATGAACACGGAATGAAAGGCATAGCGTTTTTATTTCATCCCTCACGCTGCCGCCCTCATCCCTTCGTTCCCTCCCTTGCTCTTCCCCCTGCAGATGGCGTACCTTTCCTCGATACCGGTTTGACGAACAAAATCATCCAGGCGTGGCCGAAGCGGTCGATCGATCGCGGGCCGGACGACGCATATACACGTATGTGGAGGAGATATGAGCACGAGCACCCTGACGATTACAGATAATCGTACCGGAAAGCGATACGAGATTCCCGTCGAGAGCGATACTATACGGGCCATGGACTTGCGGCAGATCAAAGTCTCGGACGAAGACTTCGGGCTCATGACCTACGACCCGGCTTTCATGAACACGGCCTCGTGCAAGAGCAGCATCACCTTTATCGACGGAGACCGTGGAATACTTCGTTATCGCGGATACCCGATCGAGCAGCTCGCAGAGCAAAGCACCTATCTGGAGGTGGCTTACCTGCTACTGTACGGCGAGCTGCCGACCCCAGCGGAGCTGAAGGAATGGGTCTGGCAGATCACGCACCACACGTTCATCCACGAGAGCATCAAGAAGGTGATGGACGGCTTTCAATATGACGCTCATCCGATGGGGATGCTGGTCGGCACGATGGGCGCTCTCTCGACCTTTTACCCGGAGGCCAAGAATATCTTCGACGAGGATTGCCGCCGCAAACAGATCGAGCGCCTGATCGCCAAGGTGGCGACGATTGCGGCCTTCTCCTATCGTCACCGAAAGGGGCTGCCCTATGCGTATCCAGACAACGACCTGGGCTACGCGGGGAATTTCCTTAACATGATGTTCAAGACGACCGAGGTCAAGTTCGAGCCCGACCCCATACTTGAGCGCGCCTTGAACGTCCTCTTTATTCTGCACGCCGACCACGAACAGAATTGCAGCACCAACGCCATGCGCAGCATAGGGAGCGCGCAGACCGATCCTTACTCGTCGATCGCGGGGGCGGCCGCTGCCCTCTACGGCCCGCTGCACGGCGGGGCCAACGAGGCCGTGCTCAGAATGCTCAAGGAGATCGGCTCGATAGACCGCGTGCCGGAATACGTCAAGCGCGCCAAGAGCGGCGAGTTCCGCCTGATGGGATTCGGGCATCGCGTGTACAAGAATTACGACCCGCGCGCGACCATTATCAAGCAGGTCGCCTACGAGGTCTTCGAGGTCACGGGCAAAGACCCGCTCCTGGACATCGCCCTGGAGCTGGAACGAATCGCGCTCGAAGACGAGTATTTCATCAAGCGAAAGCTCTATCCGAACGTGGACTTTTACTCCGGGATCATCTATCGCGCGATGGGCTTGCCGGTGGATATGTTCCCTGTGATGTTCGCCATCCCGCGCACCTCGGGCTGGCTGGCCCAGTGGGTCGAGATGCTTCAAGACCCGGAGCAGAAGATAGCGCGCCCGCGCCAAATCTATCTGGGTTACGACGAGCGAGACTACGTCGCAATCGAGCATCGAAAAAAGAGGAATGAAGACTGAATCGTGAACGATCAAGCTCGCAGCGTGATCGTCGAGCGGTGCCCGTAGAAGTAGACGCGTGCGAAGAGTGAGGGGGCGCGCAAAAGAAGCTAGAGCTTCTTTTGCGCGCCCCCTTCCAGTTCGAGAAGTCCTGAGCCGAGGGGGCGCTCTTTAGTTTCGGCGTCCGCGACGCCCGAAGACAGGGTGAGTGGGCGAGCCGGCCCCGCGACGATAGTAGCCGTTGCCGCGCCTGTGATTAACGCGGCCGTTGTTGCGCCAGCGACGATCATCCCAACGACGGTTATCCCAGCGACGATCATCGTTGTGACGAGCGCGGCGGATCAGTCGGTCATGCTCGCGTTCGTCGCGGCGAATCTCTCGGCGCTCATCGCGCGCGAGCCTGCCGTCCGAGCGATATACGCGACGCTCCGCGCGAATCTGGCGCTGGCGTTCGCGCAGCAGTCGCGCCTCTTCGCGCGTGATCTGGCCGGATCGTATGCCTCTACGTATGCGTTGACGGTCAAAGCGGTCGTTCACGCGACCGCTGCGGTGGCGATAGCCTTGCGCGAAAGTTTCGGTCGAGAAGCCTAAGAGCAAGACTATGGCACTCAGCAGAAGAATCTTTTTCATCATTCAAACCCTTTCCCTGAAACTAAATTTTGTTTGATTAAGGCATTTGTGCTTAACGGCTGCCCGCACACCGTCGGAGAGAGAGTTCAAAAGTGTGATTGCTGTCCGGGGAGAGCGGCAACTACAGTGCCACAAAAAAGAGCTTCACCGGACATGGGGCAAAATATCCGTTAAGTATTGATGTTTCCATCAACTGCGCCATCACGCGTGGC
>DASQYE010000471.1:0-5648 GCA_035639355.1 Pyrinomonadaceae bacterium | reverse complement strand
CGCACGTTGACGCGCTGCTGGTTGGCACGCGCTACGGCTTCCTGCACGCCTATCTTCTGCGTCTCGTAGTTCGCCTGGGCCGTTCGCAGCGAGACCTGCGCCTGCTCAAGGCGGTCGCGCGCCGCGTCGTACTCGGAGCGCGAAGCGACGCCGGATTCCACCAGCTCAGTCGTGCGCTTCAATTCGCGCTGCGCCGTATTGAGATCGACCTGCGCGCGATCGACGTTGGTTTGCGAGGAGACTAGCTGTTGGCGCGCCGAAGCGACCGACGCCTCTGCGACCGTCAGGGCCTGCTGCGCCTGCGCGACGTTGTTCTCGGCGGCCAGGACTTGCGTGCGCGCGTTCTGCACGTCGGAGATTGCTGCCTGCGAGGCGGCGGCCTGCGCCTGCTGGTTCGATTGAAGCTGCGTTGGGTCGAGTCGCACCAGGGGCTGTCCCTTCGTAACGAGGTCGCCCTCTTTGACGAATATCTCCTCGATGCGGCCCGCCACCTCGCTCGTCATGTTAACGAACTGTATGGGGCGCACTTCGCCCGAAGCCGTGACGGTCTGTCGCAACTCGGGGCGCACCTCTATCTTTATGGTCGTCACTTCGGGCTCGTCCTTGCGGCTGGCAAAGACGCTGATGATGACGATCAATCCGAGCAGTGCGACCGCCGAGACGATGATGATGATCTTCTTTCTGCGGCTTAAAGCCATCTCAATACATTCCTTCTGAATAAGGGGGTTCTAATTTCTGTCGGGTCACACGTCAAGTTCCGGCGCGATTTTTCGTAAGCCCGCCATAAGAATCTCTCGGCCAGCGTAACTTCTACGTCTGACGGGGGCGAACAGTTTCAATTATAAGCGTGGAAAGCCCGCAGACAGAAGCGGGCGGGCGCTTGCCCGGAGCGGGACGAGAGAGCGCCCTTGAATTCTTCTCGCGCGAGGGCCGCCTCCTAAAACTCTGGTTGGCGACTATTTTCATTTCGCGTTACAATACGTACCTTCTCGCGCGAGGGCCGCTGGCACTCTCTCGCGCCGCAGCCTTCGGGTAAGGAGCGCCGCCTTCTCAGAAAGTACCGGGCGCGCGCGTTGGGTAAAGCTTATGATTACCTGCGAGAGGTGCAATACGGAAAACATAGACGGGGCGCAGTATTGTGATGAATGCGGAGCCCCTTTAGCTCGTTCTGCGCCTGAGAAAAAGGTTTCGGGGACGGGCGACACCGGCGGCGGGACGGCTGGCAAGGGACTCGGCAGCAGCAGCGAGGCGGCAAATAACGGCCCGATCCCGAACGGCCTCGCCGACGCCTCCCCGAGTGGGGTCGCCGCCAGCTACGCCATCTCGTCCGGTTCCATCTCGCTGATGGACGGAGCGCACGCCAAGCTCGTCATAGAGCGTGGACGCTCCGCAGGCAAACAGTTCCCCTTGAGCGATGAGGAATCTCAGATCGGGCGCTGGGACGCCGACGGCGGTATCTTTCCTGACGTTGACCTGGACGCGGACGACCCGGAGGCTAAGGTTTCGCGTCGTCATGCGCGCATCATGCGCCGCAGTGATAAATATTTCATAGAAGATTTGGGCTCGACTAACGGCACTTTTATCAATCGCGGGCGGAGACTGCTGCCGGGCGACCGGCAGCCCTTGCAAGACGGCGACGAGATCATCGTCGGAAAGACTTTTTTGCGTTTTCATATCGTTAAATAAAGAGCGGAGCCAGCGCTTCCCGGCACGGTCGATCGTCTTGGGAAGCGCGGGCGCTAGGAACTCCTTTTCGGGTCTTTCGAGCGAGTTCAAACCTTTGACGACGAGTCATCGAGAGATGTCTGCATGCCATCAATGCGGCGCAAGCCTTGCGTCCGGCGATCCCTTTTGCGGCAACTGCGGCACGCCGCAGCAGCGGCCCGCATCTGCGCCCGAAACGACGGGCAATGGCGCGGATTCTGTCGGCGCGGCCACCATGGTCGCGGCTCCCAACGCGAAAGAGAAAGACCCCTGGGACACGGCCGCAGACGAGCCTTCTCCTGTAGAAACCATGCCAGGGACTCCGGCGCAAGGAGTGGCAGAGGGCGGGAGCGAGGGCGCGGCGGCTGCTTTAGGCGAATCACAGCTTGACGATACGATTGCTCCGGGCGAGGCCGGGGCCGGGCCGGACGAGGCCGAGCCTGCTCCTGCTGCTGCTGCTGCGTCCGCCGTGAAGCAAAAGACTACGGGCGAGATACGCAGAGAGGCGCGCGGCGCGGGCGATGCTCCGCCAACTGCGCGCGCCACTTCGACAGGGGGCCGCCAGCAAACGGCCAGCAAACAGCTCGAAGCCGGAGTCGTCTTGAACGGACGCTATGAGATCGTGCGCCGCATCGGCGGGGGCGGCATGGGCGCTGTCTACCTGGCCAAGGATCGCAACCTGGGCGATGCGCCGCGCGCCGTCAAGGAGATGATCGAGTCTCACATAGACAGCTCGCAGCACGAGAAGGCGATAGGAGATTTCAAGCGCGAATCCTTGCTCCTGACCTCGCTTGAGCATCCCTCGATCCCGACCATCTACGATTACTTCTATGACGAAGGGGCGGGCCGCTTCTACCTCGTCATGAAATACATTTCGGGCGGCGATATAGCGGCGCGATTGAGGAACGCGCCGGGCGGGCGCATTGACGAGAGAACCGTCACGGACTGGGCCATGCAGACGGCCGACGTGCTCGACTACCTGCACACGCGCCGCCCTATGCCGATCATCTACCGCGACCTGAAACCGGCGAACCTGATGATCGACGGGAATTCGGGGCGAGTAATGCTGATTGATTTCGGCATCGCGCGCTGGGTTACGAAGCAGGAGAAGGGCGTCACGGCGGTCGGCACTATGGGTTACGCGCCGCCGGAGCTTTTTAGCGGGAAGGTCGAGCCGCGCTCAGACCTATACTCTTTAGGCGCGACGATGTTTCACCTGCTGACGGGCTCAGACCCGCAGGACAACCCGCTCTTGATCTTCGATTTTACGAAGAACCCGCGCCCGCGCCAGTTGAACCCGGCGCTCTCGGTCGAGATGGAGCGCATACTGATGCGCGCCGTCGAGCATAAACCGGAGATGCGTTTCCGCTCGGCCTCGGAGATGCGCGATACGCTCGCTCATCACCTGGAAAGGCTCAAGACGGGAGATGTCAGTTACGGGACGGTTCCGGGCCAGCAGGTGGGCGGCGAAACCATTCAGACCGAGATGGTCTTCTGCGGTTTCTGCGGCGGCCGCATCGCGGGCGATGATGTGTTCTGCGCCCATTGCGGCGCGCGTCAGCCTCTGGCCGGTGTAGGGTCGAGCGCCGCCTTGCGTACCGCTCGCGCGACGGCTAAGCTGGTGGTCGCAGGCACGACCGAACTCGAAGCCGCTCAATTTCCGTTGCAGAAAGAGAGCAACCTGGTGGGGCGCTCGGACCCGCACTCAAACATCTTCCCAGAAGTCGATCTCTCCCGGTTCGATCCTGAAACCAAGGTGTCACGCCGCCACGCGCGCATCTGGCGCGACGGCGAGCTGTTTCTCATAGAAGATTTGAATTCGGTCAACGGAACGGTCATTAACGACGACCTGCGGCTCGCGCCGCGCCAGCCGCGCGCCTTGAGGAGCGGCGATAAACTGCGCCTGGGCGAGACCACGCTCCATTTTTTGGTGGGATGAGCCGATTTTGGATTTTGGATTGGCGAGCGCCGCAGGCTGAGCGCATGAATGTCAAGATTCAAGATTCCCGAAACGTTAATCTAAAATCCAAAATCTAAAATCCTAATGACTGCCCGAATAGAAACTACACCGCTGGTCCAGACCGAAGCCTCTACGGCGCGCTCTTCGGCGCAGACGTACCTTGAGAGGTATCGCGCGCCTTTCTCGCTGCGCTGCGGCGCGCTGCTGATCGACTATATTATCCTGGTCGGCATCATGGCCTTCAGCACACTGGTCGCGCGCATGTTCGGCGGCGGCGCGCGCTCTTCCGGCGACGCGACCGAGACGATGGGCCTCTTCATAGCCCTCGGGGTGGCGCTGCTGAATTTCGTTGTCCTGACGGCGTGGCAGGGTCAGACGGTGGGTAAATGGGCTACGGGGTTGCGCATCGTGCGAAGGGACGGGCAGGGCGTGGGCGTAGGCCGTCTGCTCTTACGCCACCTCGTGGGCTATCCGCTTTCTCTCCTCACGCTCGGGCTTGGATTCCTGGTCGCGGCTTTCAACGCCAACGGGCGCGCTCTGCATGACGTGATAGCCGGTACGGTCGTCGTGCGTGACAATGCCCGCCGCACGCGCACTGTTCGCTGAAATCCTCGGGGATTGAAGAGACTGAAAAAGCATGCCAAGGTTATGTCCAGGTTGTGGGGCCACCAGAGCGCCGGAAGCGCGTTTCTGTCGTCGCTGTGGCGCTCCGTTCAGGGTCACGGACGAGCGCGAACGCGAAGGCCCGGTCTCGCCCGTGGCGCAAACCGTTCCGCTCGCGGAAGAGGGGCGCGCCACCAACGGCCTGCCCGCCGAAGAGTCGCAACGGCTCGGCGAAGGCACTTCCAGACTCAAGCGTACGGAGGTGGACGACCTGCTGCGTCGCGTGGCGCGCGAGCACGGCACGGGCGACGGACAAACAAATCCTGCCCCGCCGGCCCAACTCGACCGACAGGGGCAGCCGCAGCCGCCATCCGCGCCCTTTACCGCTGCGCTTCAAACGCCGACGGCTGACGAAGGCTCCGACGCCACCGCCACCTCCGCCGCCGCCACCGCATCCTCCTCTTCTTCTTCTGCGCCTACGGCCGCCGCGAAGGTCGCAAAGCGAGCGCGCCCGGCGCGTTGGAGGTGGCAATGGGCGGCTATAATTCTACTGTGCGCGTCGGTGACTGTCGCCCTGCTCGCCTTCCTCTCTTCGCGCAACGCCAACACCTCCGACGCGAGCGCCCCCGCGCCTGTACCGGGCAGCGAAGAGAAACCGCAGGAGGCTACAACGGAAACCGGCGCGCTCTCCATCGAGCCGGTGACGATAGAGTCTCCGCCGCCCTTGAACACGCCTTCGCCGCCTACGCGCACGCGCGAAGGCGAAGCGGCGGCGCACCCGGCAGCACCGGAAGCGCCCGCCACCAGAACAGCATCGCCCGCGCCGCCTCTGCCTTCTCCTCCCGGAGGACAAACGGCTGCGACAGCGCCGCCATCTACAACAGCCGCCGCTCCTGCGCTCTCGGCCACGGATCATTACCAGCGCGGGGTTCAATTGTGGGAGCGTGACCGCCGCTCGGCGCTCGAAGAGTTTCGCGCCGCCGTGCCCGGCGTCGCGGACGCATATTATTATCTGGGCTCGGAGTATTACTCGGAGGGGCGCGACCCTAAGAGCCTGAATGACGGCGAGCTGCGAGCCGCGCTCAACTACTTTCTGCGCGCGACGGGCGGCCCTCACAGCGGGCAGGCCAAGGTGTACGCGCAGCAATTGGGCAAAGAGTACGAGCGGCGAAAGAAACAATCGCGGCGGTAAATACGTTTTGACTTCTGTATTTCGGTTTTAGAGTTAGGGACGGAAATTTTTTCAAGCTCGAAAGAGCAGGCCGAGATGCTGTAAAGGCAGGTCGCGGCCGAAGAAGCTTCAAACCAGGACGATGCCCGAACTGATAATCAAGTATCCGGACCGCAACCCGGACACCTTCCCGCTTGGCCGACTGCGCAT
>DASQYE010000470.1:0-2363 GCA_035639355.1 Pyrinomonadaceae bacterium | reverse complement strand
CAACGAGCTGTCGCGCGATACCAGCAACGAGGAGTTCGACGAATCGACCGTCGTCCGTCAGAGGGCGAATCAGGAGATGATGGGCGGCGAAGCGGTCGTCTATCAAGACGGGCCGCCTTCGGCAGATACTTTCAATCCGTGGCGCATCATCGTTCCGGCCCTCGTCGGGCTGATACTGGTCTTCGGAGTAATCTATGCTCTCACGCGAAACCCAAGCCAGCCGACGAACAATCAACAGACACAGCCGCTCCAGGTAGACCCGAACAGCAGTAACGTACAGCCCATGCAATCGCCCACGGGTCAGGGCGAGCAGGGGATCGCCGGGAGCAGCACCTCGAACTCGAGCCCCAGCTCAAACTCCGGGGCGGGTCAAAACCAGACCTCGAACGCCGCGCCCTCCGGCGAGAACTCTAATTCCAAGCGCGGCGGCGACGACGCATCAAAGAACAATAACGCGAAGACCCCGCCCGGAGATCAACCTGAGCCGACGCCTGAAGACGATAACAACGATGAGCCCGCCGCCACGCCCACGCCGGAGCCTAGCGAGTCGCCGGAGGATTCGGATGAACCCCCGCCACCTCCTAAACCCAGGCGAAGGCAGAGAGAGCTGCCGAAACCGAACTTGCCGACGGAGACGCCCGCTCAGCCGCCCTCGGCCGGCGACGCTCAGCCCGCTCCGTAGGGGAAGCGCCCTCTGCGCCTAAGCTTGCGCGCCCCCTTAAAAAAGCTTTCCGAACGGCCTGCCAGAAAGAGAGTTTCAGGCAGGCCGCCCTCTTTTAAGAACCGCATCGCTTATCAAGCGAAGCAGCCTGCCCTCGTCGTCAAACTCTATCTCGATCTCAAGAACATAACAGGGAAGGCCGAACTGTAGCGAGCGTAGCTTGACGGCATCCTTGGCAGTGGTGAGCAGTAGTTGCGCGCCACGAGCACGCGCCTCTGCGGCAAGCGCCTCGACATCCGCCTGGCTGTAGATGTGGTGGTCTGGAAAGGCGCGCGTGTAAGCCAGCTCGTGGCCGTCGCGCCGTATGTGCGCGAAGAATGCGTCCGGATTCCCGATGGCGCAGAACGCCGCGAACGGTTGCTGCTGCGGCGGCAAAGTGGCCGCTGCGGCCCCGCTCGTCGTCGCCGTCTGCGAAAGAGGCCGAAGGGCTCGCGTGTGCGCCCGCGAGATGAGGACGGGGCGACCATCGCTCAAGCGCTCGATCTCGGTCTTGAGGCGATTAATATCGCGGGCCTGGTCGGCGCGTGTGATGACAATGCAATCGGCGCGCGCAAGTCCCCCGGTGGGTTCTCGCAATCGACCGCGAGGAAGGAGCCTGCCCCCGCCGAAAGGGTCTGTCGCATCCACTGTCAAGAGGTCAATCTCGCGCGCTATGCGAAGGTGCTGGAATCCGTCGTCGAGTATGAAAACCTCGCTGTGAAGATTATCAATCGCCCAGCGCGCAGCCGCCACGCGATCCGCATCGCTTACAACCGCAGCCACGCCGAGCAGCGCCTCGGCCAGCAGCCTCGGCTCGTCGCCTCCCTCGCTCGCATCGGCCAGAACTCGCTCGCCGTCCGAGACGACGACGCGCTCTCGCTCGTCCCGGCGACCGTAGCCGCGCGTGAGTATGCAGACGCGCTTGCCCTCGCGGACGGCGACGGCGCGCGCCAGCCATTCGACCAGCGGCGTCTTGCCCGTGCCTCCCGTCGTGATATTGCCGACGCTCAGCACAGGAGCGCCGACCCTGTGAACTGTCAGCGCGCCGCTCCTGTAGAGGGCCATGCGCGCCCGCGTCACAGCGCCGTAGAGAGCGCCGAAGGGAGCCAGTATGATCGCTCCATTTGGGGTCATGCCGAGAGCGCGTCGCTTCGCGCGTCGTGAGGTTGGCCCAAATCGTTCTCGTCAGGAGATAGAAGCAGAAGCGGCGTGAGCAGCTTAACGGTGCGAAGGCTCGCGCCGCGATTCTCTTCGACCACGGCGCGAGCGCGCTCGCCGGTCGCGCGCCGCCTGTCATCGTCGGCCAGTAATTCGCCAAAAACTCGCGCAAGCTCCGAGGGCGCTTCCGCTTCCCGCAGGTCTCGGAGCTGTACGAGCGCGTCCGAATCAAGTAGGACGCGCATGACGGCCTCGAAGTTCGCGGTGTGCGCGCCCGTGACGACGCACGCTCCGACGGCAGCCGGTTCGAGGACGTTATGGCCGCCCGTTGGCGCGATGCTGCCGCCGACGAAAACCAGGCTGGCGAGCGGGTAGACGGCGCGCAACTCGCCTATGGTGTCGAGCAAGATCACCTCGGACGAAGCATCGCGCTCGGAGGGCGGGCTAGACCGGCGCGTCCAGGCGAGGCCGTAGGCGTCTATGAGCGACGCGGTCTCCGAAAACC
>DASQYE010000469.1:0-4106 GCA_035639355.1 Pyrinomonadaceae bacterium | reverse complement strand
CGGCCCCCTTGATAAACGAAGAGACGCGCCGGGCCCGTTAGCAGCAACCGCCACGAGCGGCTACGGCCGTCAGCCCGGCGCGCCCGAGAGCCTTACCTCGCCATGATCTTCTCCTGGTTCGCCAGAATCTGTTTCTGATTCGCTTCCATGCGCTCCTGGTTGGCGAGGATTCTGTCCAGCTTTTCCTGGTTCGCCTTGAGTTGCTCCTGGTTGGCGATGATCTGTTGCTGGTTCGCCTTGATCTGTTCCTGGTTGGCGATGACGGCCGATTGATCGTTCTGATTACTGCTCATGTTTAGTACGTCCTTTTATCAATTATTATAGAGCCTTGGAACGCGCAGCTTTACACGCGCGAGCCTAGCGCGGCATGGTATGGGCCGCGACCCTTGTTGTCAAACTTAGGGGGGGGCACGCAGTGACGCTATCTTTGAGCGGCTGCGGGCGAGACGGCGGCGCGGCGCGAAGTCAGCCACATCTCGACCAGATTTGCGGTCGGGCCGACCAGGAAGAGCGCATAGTAGGGAGCGTGAACGATTTGCAGCAAGCGCAGGACTGTCTCTACGAAGGCGACCGCCGCGGCCACGCCGCATTGCGCCAATTTCGAGCGCACGGTGGTTTTCGGGTCCGTTATCATGAAGAAGACGAAGAGCTGGTACATGGGCCCGGTGATGGGCGCGACCTCCGCCCGCCACGGATGACCCGTGATGAGGCTGCGAAGGTACGCGAAGAGGATGAAGCAGACGACGTAGGTGGCCGTGATGTGAAAACGCCTGAGCCGCCAGATGATGACCGAGCCCAGCGTCCAGATCAGTAGCATGGGCAACACGGAGTTGCCCCATTGTATGCTGAGCGTGGCGACCGCAGCCGGCGCAAGAAAGAGCATCGCGCAGATGCCGAAGTTCGACGGATTCCAGATGTGACGCCCGCGCACTCTGAGCACGTACTTGGACGTGATCGAGATCATGCTGCATAGGGCGTAGGGCCAGATGGCAGGCGAGCGCACGAGAATGCCGACGCTGATGCCGGAGATGTAGGCGCTCGCCAGATGCGGCCACTTGCCCGCGAAGAGCCGCGCGAGCACCAGCTCCATCAAGATCGAGGTCAGGATGGCCAGGGCCGTCTTCGTGTAGCTTTCCAGAATGCCGAACGAGAGCTGGCCGCCCAGAAGGATGCAGGTGATAAGGATCGGGGCCAGAAAACGGTTGTCGAAACCGAACCTGCGCGGCCGTGGCGCGGCCCTTGAAGTCGGCGCGTGTGGAACCCGTGCGCTAAGCTCCGACATTTTTTACGCTTGCTCCTTCACCTTGTTGAGCTGGCCGATCTGTGGCCCTGAGAGGGTCTGTATTCTACCAGAAGGCCAGCGAATAACCACTTTCTCAAGTCGGGGCGCGCGCCCAAGCCCGAAATGTAGGCGGCGCTGGTTCTGCGCGCAGAAGCCGCTCGCGCCCGCGACCTCCTGCACCTGCTGTTGGCCGTTCCAGAAGACGCGCACCTGCGCGCCGATGGCGTTGCGGTTATCGCCTGCGCCTTCCAACTCGAACGCGATCCACTTGTTTTCCGGCGCGACCGTATTCTTATAAACGAGCAGCGGCCCGCGTTGATTCGCCACCACGACATCGAGCACGCCCCTGTTCCAGAGATCGACGAGGGCGACCGAGCGCCCGTCGAAATCGTCGCGGACGCCGACTGCCTGGGCGACGTTCAGGAAGCGGCCCGCGCCGTCGTTGACGAAGACGTGCTTTTGCTGGAAGCCGGAGAGGCTGCGGCCCTCCATCGGCGGCCAGTTGGCCGCGTCGGCGATGATCCGGCTATTGCCCCCTGCGATCTTCGAGAAGTCGTACCAGTAGTTAGTCCCCCTGGTCGCCGAGACGTAGCCGTTCACCAGGTAGAGGTCTTGCGCGCCGTCGTTATTCAGATCGCCGAACTGCGCGCCGAAGCTCCAACCACCCATCTCCACGTTCATCTCGCGCGCCATGTTCTCATACTGTAGCTCCTGGCCCGTCTCCTTCGGAACCCACAGATTATTGCCCTGTATGAGAACGCCCTCTTCCGAGATGTTCGAGACGTAGACGCTGAAGCGGCCCTGGTTCAGGATGTCGCCGAAAGCGACGTTCATCCCGCTCTTGGGCGCAAGGCCGACGCCGGTGGCCGCGCCCGCTTCGCGAAAAGCTTTCCCGCCCTCGTTGATGAAAAGCTCCGAGATGCCGTAGTCGTTCGCTATGAAGAGGTCTGGATAGCCCGTGCCGTGTAGGTCTGCGGCGGCGGCTGCGAGCGCCCATCTCCGGCTGTTGATGCCGAGGCGTTCGCTCACCTCTTCAAATTGTCCGTCGCCCAGATTGTGGAACAAGTACTTGCGCCCGCCGTTTTGCGCGTACTCGAAACTGTCCGGCATCATTCGCGTCGTGGTCAGATGCCAGAGGTTGACGTTTTCGGGATAGTAGCCGCCGACGAAGAGGTCTAGACGGCCGTCGCGGTCGTAGTCGAACCAGACGGCCGTGTTGGCGTTGACCCAAGAGGGAAGGCCCGCCTTCTCCGTCACGCGCGTAAAGAAACGCCCGCCGTCGTTATGAAACAGCTCGGGCCGCCCCCACTTGTAAAGGAAGAGGTCTTCGTAGCCGTCCGCGTCGTAATCGCCCCACACCGCGCCCATCGACACGCCCGTCTCGGCCCGATTGACATCCGCAATTCCAAGCTCCGGGGCGACATCCCTGAAAGTGCCGTCCCCCTGATTGCGGTAGAGACTGTTGAGGCTCCCCTCGCCGCTGTTGGTCGCGTAGAGGTCTTGCCAGCCGTCGCGGTCGAAATCGACGACGGAGATGGCCGCGCCCATGGAGGCGACCTGCGGCATGATGTGCGAGAGCTTAGGGTCTAGCTGCGGCGCGCGGTGAACGAAATCTATGCCGCAAGCCTTCGATACTTCTTCGAGGCGAAAGCCGTAGCGCGCGAGCGCCGCGTTCGTGTCGGCGATTGACTCCGCGCGCTCGCGGCGCGCATTGGCCCAGCGGATGACGAGCGGCGTCGCGAGAAGGGCGACGAAAAAGATCGCCAGTAAAATCTTTGGCAGACGACTCTTCACTACTTAATTTTTTCTGAGCGCGTTCTGGAACACAAGCGGCGTGACGTAGCGCGTGTGGTATTGCTGCCAGTCTTCAGGATGACGGCGATAGACCGGATCATCCTCAAGACGGCTTGCCGCCTCAGTGTAATCATGTATGTCGTGCGCGGGCAAGGGCAGCACGGTCTTCGAGAAGGTCGAATTATAATCGCCGTCCTTAATCCAGCCGTCGCCTATGAGCACGAAGTCGCGCACCCATCCGGCGGGGGGCGCTGGCGGCGCGCCGAACCTGAACGCCATCTCGTCGCCCGCGTTCATAATAACGTAGCGATCATCTGCTTTCACCAGCAACTCCCGCACATCGCCGAAGCGCGTGTAGTAGCCGACGAGGTCGCGCCAGCGCTGCGTCGTCCCTTCGAGCCTGTTGTAGTCCGGTATCTCGGGCGAAGACTCGTTGGCCTGCGTGATCCTGGAAAAGCCGCGATAGCGAAGGTCAGCCATCTCGGGCGCGAGCCGTTCCGTCCTGATCTGAGCGCCGGGCAGCCCCCTGGCCCACCAGATCGCATCCCAGTAGACCTCCAAATTTGTTCTCAGTCGCACGCGCCGCTCCGCGCCCTCCGGGAAAACACCGTCCAGATCAATCAGGATAGTCTTGTTGCGCCCGGCCGGAAATCCCAGCCCTCGCTTGGCCACAGTCCACCCGCCACGGCCGTCCGGCACTTCGAGACTCAAATCTCTGGGCTGCTCGCCCCCTCCCTGTTTGATCGCCACGTTGATCGAAGCATCGGTCGGATGCAGCCAGCCCGAAGCTATAAGCCACAGCGGGCCGCTCTGCGGCGCATCGGGCCCAAGCTCCACCTCTACGTAATGGTCGCGCGTCAAGCCCTGGTATCGCCCGCGCCCGAAAGTGTCCAGGTAAAGACCATCGCGCGAGCGCAGGGTCGAGGTCACGTCCTGGCCGCGATCATCACGGGCGCTCTTTACCTCGCGCGCTTTCTCTACGGTGCGAACGTACAAGTCCGGGGCCGGGATGGAAAAGCGCTCGTCCACG
>DASQYE010000468.1:0-8376 GCA_035639355.1 Pyrinomonadaceae bacterium | reverse complement strand
CAGAAAGACTATCGGTTGACCGGCGGGGTTTCCGACCTGCTCATAATAGATATTGTGGACGGGCGAGACCGCCAGCCGTCCCTGATCGTAGGGTTCTATCGGATCGTATAAGGTTCTCATGGCCATTTAATACAGGGGTCGCAGGATAGAGGCCAGTTGCCATTTCAAGCGCGCCTCGTTAGTAGAAGCAAGGCGCGCTCTGCGTTTTTCCAGATGGTAAAGCGCCGCCCGCGAGGGCCGCGCTTTGCCGCCTGGGAAAGTCATCGACCCACCCCTTTAACAGGAATATCATGCGTGCGCCTCGACCTCGCTTTCAAGCCGAGAGAGAGAGTTTGCCCTCGCCACAAGCCTCGCTACGCTCAGGCGCGCGCCAGCGTAAGCACGAACACTTCGCGCGCCCCCGCTTCCAGCAACACACTCGCGCACGCGGCGGCCGTTGCGCCCGTCGTGAACACATCGTCTATGAGCAGGATGCTTTCATCCTCTATCAGTCGCGGACGCTCGACACGAAAGGCGTCCCGGACGCTCTCGCGCCGTGCCCGCGTATCCATCCCCGCGCGGTGTCGTCCGGTGTGAAGAGTGCGAGTGAGACTCCATTCGTCGAGCGGCAGACCTGTCAACCCGGCGAGCGCGCGGCCCAGTACTGTCGCTTGATTAAAGCCGCGCTCGCGCTCACGGTCAGGATGAAGCGGCACGGGCACGATGCGCGTTGCGCTTCGGAGCGGCGCGCGCTGCTGCGCTTCGTAGAGAAGCCTTGCGAGACGCGCGGTGACGTGCGGCTCACGCTTGAGAGCCAGGACAGAGGCGCGCAAAGCCCCTTCGTAGAGGCCGCAGGCGCGCGCTGCCGTAAATGCATCCTGCTCGCAGCGGCGACAGCGCACCTCCATGAGCTTTTCCGTTGCCACCGGCGCGGGCGTGTCCGCGCCGCATTTCCAGCACAGCGTGTCCAGCACCGTGAAGATGCGCGTCTTGAGCCAACACTCGGAGCAGGCCGTTCCATCGGCGCGCGCCTCTACGCTCGCCCCGCATATCGCGCAAGCCTGCGGGTAGACGAGCGCCAGCGCCGCATCGTAGAGCGAGTCAACGACAGGATAAAAGGGCCAGGACGTTACGGGTCTCATTCAAGCTCTGCCAAAAAAAGAGGTGCCCTGGAGCGGCGATCTAAAGCGGACTGCGGACGCGGCGTCGGTAAGCTTTATGGCTCGCCGCTCCTCGCATTCATGCTAGCTAATAGCGTTTTCCGTCCCGGTCCCTAACATACACGAACGGCCTCCCGATTTGAATAGCTTCAAACGGGAGGCCGTCATTACTTTTTTCGCTCGGACGCGGGGCTTTCTAGTCCTCTTCTTCGTTCAGCAGGCCGCGTTCCTGCAAGTCCTGGCAGCGCAGGCAATGGCGAGCCCACGGCACGGCTTCGAGCCGCCTTTCCTGGACGAGCTCGCCGCAATGCACGCACTCGCCGTACTCGCCCGCTTCGATGCGTACCAGCGCCTCGTCAATCAATTCGAGCAGCCTCCGGTCATTGGCCGTCATGGAAAATAAGAGCTCTTTCGTATATGCATTGGCCGCCATGTCCGCCGGGTCTTGCGTCGCTTCGGAGTCACGCTCGCGGCTGTAGAGTTCCGCCTCCATGACCTGACCGACCAACCCCTCTCGACGGCCAAGCAGGCGATCTCTGTAGGTTTTAACTTTTCTTT
Organism: Pyrinomonadaceae bacterium; assembly: GCA_035639355.1. Classification (GTDB taxonomy): domain Bacteria; phylum Acidobacteriota; class Blastocatellia; order Pyrinomonadales; family Pyrinomonadaceae; genus DASQYE01. The sequence goes on along the minus strand of DASQYE010000468.1, from coordinate 6,679 downwards.
TGTCCATCTTTAGTTTGTTCCTTTACTCCTTCGGTTCTAGCCGTTGACGGTCGATAGCATGAAAGCGTAGGGTCAAGAATAGAAGCTCGTGCGCTTTTACACATCCTTCATCGACATCATTTCTGGTACGGCAACCCGTGTATGATCGTGTAAGCCCTGTACAACTGTTCGACGAGGACTACGCGCGCCATCTCGTGGGTCAGGGTCAGAGGCGACAAAGACCACCTCAGATTGGCGCGCTCCACTACCTCGGCCGCCACTCCGTAAGGCCCTCCGATGATGAAGGCAGCCTCCTTCGTCCCGTTCACCTGCCACCGCTCTACCTCGGCCGCCAGCCCGCGCGAACTCCACTCGCGGCCCTCCACGTCGAGCAATATGACGAGAGCGTCGGAGCGGAGCGCGCTTATGATGCGCCGGCCCTCGTCTTCGATGCCTTCACGCTCCGTACGCGCCGCGCTCTCGCGCAACTCCGTCACCTCGCAGCGCACAAAGCGCCCCAGCCGCTTCAAATATTCATCGACGAGCGCACGCAGGTGCGCATCCCTCGTCCTGCCGACCCAGATCAGCCGTACACGCATCGCTACAGGGCGGAGGGCGGAGGACGGAGGGATGAAGAAGGCTCTTCACACTGTCTCACCAATCCTTTAATTTTCATCCCTCATCCCTCCGCCCTCATCCCTTTTATTGTAGCGCGCGAGCTTTTCATAAAGGTTCTTGCGGCTGATGCCTAGCAGTCGCGCCGCCTCAGACTTGTTGCCGGCGGTTACCGAGAGCGTTTCGCGTATATACTCGGCTTCCAGTTCGGCCAGGGTGGGGCGTCGCGCCCGCCCGCCCCTGGCAGCCTGCGCCGCCGATGCTCGAACCGCTTCCGGCAGGTCGCTCGCCTCTACCTCCGCGCCGTTCGCCAGGATGACCGCGCGCTCAAGCATGTTTGCAAGCTCGCGCACATTGCCCGGAAACTCGTAATCGTCCAGCAGCTCTAGCGCGTCCTCAGAGATGCCAGTCACGCCGCGCCCATGTTTGGCGGCATAGGTTTTCAGGAACAGCCGGGCCAACTCCCTGACATCGTCGCGCCGCTCGGACAGAGGAGGCAGATGTATGCGCACGACGTTCAAGCGATAGAAGAGGTCTTCACGAAAGCTTCGGCGCTTGACGGCTGTCTCCAGATCGACGTTTGTGAGCGCGAGCAGTCGCGCGTCAACCTTGACGGTGCGTCTGCCGCCTAGACGCTCAAACTCGCGCCGCTCTATAACGCGCAGGAGCTTGGCCTGGGCGTCGGTCGAGAGATGAGCAATCTCGTCAAGGACGAGCGTGCCCTTGTGCGCGGCTTCGAGGCGTCCGGGCTTCGCTTCCGCAGCCCCAGTAAACGCGCCCCGCTCATAGCCGAACAGCTCCGCTTCAAGCAGCTCCGATGGGAGCGCCGCGCAGTCTATCTTGGCGAACGCTCCCCGCGCGCGCCGCGAGCGAGCGTGTATGAAGAGCGCCAGTGCGTCTTTGCCCGAGCCCGACTCCCCCGTCACGAGCACGTTGGCGTCCGTCACCGCGACGCGCGTCGCGAGGCGTACCACCTCGCGCATCGCTTCCGACAGAGCCACGATCTCGATCACGATTCTTTTCTCAAAGAGCCTTGCTCCTCGCCGCCGCCGCTGCCCGCCAGCTCCGGCGGCAGCGCGACGCGCGTCGCATCGCGCCACAACCTTTCAAGGTCATAGAATCTGCGGGCCTTGTCTTCAAAGACGTGGACGACGAAATCGCCGTAATCTACGAGCACCCACTCGGCCGTGTTGTAGCCCTCGACGCGAGCGGCCCGCGTGCCCTGCTTCTTCAACTGCTCTACGATCTCGTCTGCGATGGCCTGAACCTGTCTAACGTTAGTGCCGCTTGCGATCAGAAAGTAATCCGTGAAGCTGGCGATAGCGCGCAGGTCGAGCACGATCAGCTCGATCCCCTTTTTATCGCTCATGGCGCGCAGGGCCGTGCAGATGCGTTCGTCCAGCCCCTCGCCGCACCCTTCTGCGACGCCTGCGGCCTCGCCCGCCGCCGGCTGTTTCTTCATAGCCTGCTCGGGGTGGAGCACCTTTTCCTTGATTGAAGAGTTTTCTTTCATGCCTCTTTCTCGTAAAGCCTGTATTTTTTTATGTAATCCGCCACAGGCGGCGGCACGAGCCGATCAAGAGGGCGTCCCTCTCGCGCCGCGCTGCGAATCGCGGTCGCCGAAACATCCATCAACACCAGATCGGTCACGTAGATTTTCGCGCCTGCGTCCTGATCGACCGCGCGCGCTATCGCCTCGGGCCGAGCGCCTCTGAGATCAACGATCCTCTCTCGCACGCTCTCTGTGACGTGCCCCGTCCCAGGGTCATAGCCGGGCCTGGTGACGACTATATGATCGCTCAAGTGGAGCAGCTTCTCCCATTCGCGCCACGTCGTAATGTCGGCCCAGGAGTCGGCGCCCATCATGAAAAAGAGGCGTGCCCGTGGGCCCGCGTCATCTTGCAGACGCGCGAGCGTGTCAACCGTGTATGGTCTTTCGGGCGCGTCCAGCTCTACGGTCGAGACGCGCAGCCGCTCGTCCCCTTGCGTCGCCAGCACGAGCATCGCGTAACGGTGCAGCCCCGGCGTCGTTTCCCCGCGTCCGCGTTTATGCGGCGCGACGTGCGCCGGTATAAAAAGAAGCTCGTCGAGCGCGAAATATTTCAAGACGTTCTCGGCGACCGCGATGTGCCCGACGTGAACCGGATCGAACGTCCCGCCGTAAAGAGCTATGCGTCTTCGTCCGCTCATCGAAAACTTTTCATCACGACAGTCGCGCTCAACTCGTGTGCCTCTCAACAGCAGCAGCGCAAAGCTTACTCTTTAGCGCCCGGCCCTTGCGCGCTACGATGCGGCGCGCATTTCGTCAGCACCCAGCACCACGCGCGCTCCCATCTCGTCAAGCGCAATCGCAACGGCGCTCACAAGTTCGCGCACGCCCCGCCCAGTGGCCGAAGAGATGGCGTAGAAGGCCCTCCCGTCCTGCTCCGCGCGCTCCTTCAATCTCTCCATACGCTCCGGCTCGTCGAGCGCGTCCCATTTCGTAGCGACGACGATTTGCGGGCGCTCGGCTAGACTCTCGTCGTAAGCCGCCAGCTCGCGATTGATCGTCTCGTAGTCCGAGACAGTGTCGCGTCCAGAGACGCCGGATACGTCAACCAGGTGCAGCAGAAGCTTTGTCCTCTCTACATGCCGCAGGAAACGGTCTCCGAGCCCGGCCCCCTTGTGCGCCCCTTCGATAAGCCCCGGAATGTCTGCGACGACGAAGGTGCGAAACTCGCCCATATCGACGACGCCCAGGTGTGGTTCGAGCGTGGTGAACGGGTAATCTGCGATCTTGGGCTTGGCGGCCGAAATGGTCGAGATCAGCGTAGACTTTCCCGCGTTCGGGAAACCTATGAGGCCGACATCGGCTAGCAGCTTCAGCTCGAGCTGCAACTCGCGCTCGTCGCCGGGGCTTCCGTCCTGGTGATAGCGCGGCGCGCGGTTGGTCGAAGTCGTGAAGTGCGAATTGCCGAAGCCGCCGCGCCCGCCGCGCGCCGCGAGCCAACGCTCGCCGCTCCGCGTAAAGTCATAGAGCAGGTCGCCCGTGGCCGCCTCGAAGATTTGTGTTCCGACGGGGACGCGCACAACGGTGTCCTGGCCGTCGCGGCCCGAGCGATTCGAGCCTTCGCCGTGGCGTCCGCGCTCGGCTATGTGCTCCGGGTTGTAGCGCAGGTGAAGCAGAGTGTTAAGGGATTCGTCGGCTTCGAGCCAGACATCGCCGCCACGCCCGCCGTCGCCCCCTGACGGCCCGCCGCGCGGGACGAATTTCTCGCGACGAAAGGCCGTCACGCCGTTGCCGCCGTGGCCTCCCTGCACGCGAATCTTGGTACGATCAATAAACAATTTTAGATTTTAGATTTCGGGTTTTAGATTAACGCCCTCGGCGTCTTGAACTTTGGAATCCAGGTTTTCAATGCGAGTCACTCGCCAATCCAAAATCCAAAATCTAAAAATCCAAAATCGAAAGCGACGCCCATCGCTTCAAGGAGTGAAAGCACTCGGCGCAGGCGTCGCACGTGTTGCGGGCTTTTTTCGGTCGCCCTGTTCCTATGCGGCAGCCGCTGGCGGTGCCTGTTCGATCTGAGCGGCGATTTCCGGATAGACGCTGATGAATTTGCCGGAACGTCCCTTGTCCTCAAATTTCACTATGCCGTCAACCAGCGCAAACAGCGTATCATCCTTGCCACGCCCGACGTTGCGGCCGGGCTTCCACTTCGTCCCGCGCTGGCGGGCCAGGATATTTCCACCGAGCACGCGCTCGCCGCCAAACTTCTTGAGCCCCAATCGCTGCGAATTTGAATCGCGACCGTTGCGCGAAGAGCCGACGCCCTTTTTGTGTGCCATATCAAAACTCCCTATGAACTCAGAATTCAGGACTCAGTACTCAGAATAAAAGCGTTTTCGACCTTCTCATTCTGAATCCTGATCCTTGCATTCTGCTTTAACCAATTGAATCTATCTTGAGCGTCGTGTAGCCCTGTCGATGGCCCTGCTTGCGCTTGTACTGTTTACGACGCTTCTTCTTAAAGACGATAATCTTGTCGTCGCGGCCGTGATCTACGACCGTGGCGGCGACGCGCGCGCCCTCCACTAGGGGAGCGCCTGCCTGCGGAGCAGCGCCATCGCCGCCCGCGAGCATCAACACATCCAGCTCGACCGATTCGCCCGCCCGCTTATCCATCAAAGGCACGCGCACGGTTGCGCCTTCTTCGACGCGAAATTGTTTGCCGCCACTTCTGATTATTGCGTAAGACATCTCTTGCCCCCTTCCGGCGAGCCTCACTCGCTATAGAAAAGTCGTTTATTATAAGGGTACTCACGGGTGCAGTCAACGCGACGCGGGCGCTATTTTGGCCTTACCCTTGACGCCGTTATTCGACAGGAAATCCTCCATGAAGCGGGTGGAGAACTGTCCCGCCTGGAAAGCCGGATCGTCCATGATCTTGAGGTGGAGCGGGATCGTCGTCTTTATGCCCTCGACGACCATCGCTTGAAGAGCGCGCCGCATTCGCGCGATGGCCAGCTCGCGCGTGCGCGCAAGCACGATCACCTTGGCGATCATCGAATCGTAGTAAGGCGGCACGGTGTAGCCAGGGTAAGCGGCCGTATCGACGCGCACGCCAGGGCCGCCGGGGAGGTTGAAGGCTGTGATGAGCCCAGGCGACGGCACGAAGGTTTCCGGGTGTTCGGCATTGATGCGACACTCTATGGCGTGGCCGACGATGGGCACGTCCGCCTGCGTGTAGCCCAGCTCTTCGCCCTGCGCGATCCTGATCTGAGTGCGCACTATGTCGAGCAGCGTGACCATCTCCGTGACCGGATGCTCGACTTGTATGCGCGTGTTCATCTCCATGAAGTAGTAGCGATCATCTTCATCCAGTAGAAACTCAAACGTGCCGGCGCTCGAATAGCCTATGCGCTTGCAGGCTTCGACCGCGGCTTCTCCCATGCGGGCGCGCAAGTCGGCGGAGAGCACGGGCGAAGGGGCTTCCTCCAAAAGCTTTTGGTGGCGGCGCTGGATGGTGCACTCGCGCTCGCCGAGGTGTATGCAGTTGCCGTGCTCGTCGGCGAGCACCTGAATCTCTATGTGGCGCGGTCGCTCTATGTAGCGCTCTATGTAGACATCGCCGTTCTTAAATGCGGCGGCCGCTTCCGTAGATGCCGTCTCAAGCGCCGCGCCCAACTCATCTTCCGCGCGAACGATGCGCATCCCTCGCCCGCCGCCGCCCGCCGCCGCTTTGACGATGACGGGAAAGCCTATCTCGCGCGCGAGCACGAGCGCGTCCTCCTCGGATTCCAAAGCGTCGGGGCTGCCCGGCAGGATGGGCACACCGGCCTCCTGCATGGCGCGGCGCGCCTCCACCTTATCGCCCATCAGGCGTATGACCGCTGGCTTCGGCCCTATGAACTTGATATTGCAAGCCTCGCAGATTTCGGCGAAGTAGGCGGACTCGGCCAGAAAGCCGTAGCCCGGATGAATCGCATCGACGTTGGCGATCTCAGCGGCGCTGATGATGGCGGGGATGTTCAGATAACTCTGCGCCGAAGGGGCCGGGCCGATACAGTAAGATTCATCTGCGAAGCGAACGTGGAGAGAGTCGCGGTCGGCTGTGCTGTGCACGGCGACCGTCTTGATGCCCATCTCCTTGCACGTCCAGATAATTCGGCACGCGATCTCGCCGCGATTGGCGATCAGGATTTTACGAAATTTTCGCGTACCAGTCATAACAACAGTGACGAGTGACGAGCGGCAAGTGACAAGCGGGAAAAAGTTTTTCTCTTGTCACTCATCGCTGCCCTCTTATTTCTTGAGGCCGAAGAGCGGCTGCCCGTACTCGACCGCCTGGCCGTTTTCGACATAAATCATGGCGACCTCGCCGCTTATTTCGGCCTGAATCTCGTTCATCAGCTTCATGGCTTCGATGATGCAGACGACAGCGTCAGGCTCTACGTGGCTGCCTATGCGCACGAAGGGCTCGGACGTGGGCGAAGGCGTGCGATAGAACGTGCCTACAATCGGAGAAGTGATGATGTGCAGCCCTTCATCTTCAGAGGCCGCGGCTTCGGCCTCCGCGCCCGGATGACGGGGCGAAGATTGCAT
>DASQYE010000467.1:0-5488 GCA_035639355.1 Pyrinomonadaceae bacterium | reverse complement strand
CAGGCCGCAGCGCTCTCTAACTATTTTAATGTCGGCGGCCGGTTGGCCGGATTGCTCTGCGCAAAGAGGCGGGGCGGGTTGCGCGAGCCAGAGCCTCAGGTGTGGGCTCTTTCGGCCTAAAACGCGTCTTCGGGTCTTGCGCCGACGTTTGAGCGCGGGCTGATCTGCACGGGCCTGGATGCGGCGGGCGGTTCGCGTCTACGGGGAGCGAGTTTGGCTTTGAACGCCTCCTTGAGCATCAATCGACGATTGCTCAAGGTCGCCATGTGAAACGGAACGACGCAGCCGCAGCGGTCGCAATCCGCGTTGTCCCCCATCATGCACTTGCCTTTGTGCTCGCCCGTAGGCCCGAGCGTGAAAGCTTTCAAGCGAAACTCGCAGTTGTCGGTGACGCGCCTGCCGTTCTTAGACCTCATCAGCTCAAGCGTCGAATCCATCATGTTAATGACGCCCGGATATTTCCGCTTGAGCGCGAGTATCCGATCTATCAAAGCATCGCGCGTGGGCCAATCGAGCCACAGGGCTTCGTCCAGGTTCGTCACGGGCGTGAAGAAGTCGAAGATAATGCCGCCGCGCGCGATCGGCCCCCACTCTTCCACTAAATCTTCTATGCAGTCCTTGGTAATGCTCGTCAGCACGCAGGAGATTTGGATTTTCAGCTCCGGGTGATTGATGACGTTCTGCTTGATCTTCTGGTAGATGCCCGGCGCGCGCATCCGCGCGAAAGCCTCTTCCGTGCCGTCTATGGAGATAACGTAGTTGCAATCGTCCCAGGCGGGCAGCTCCATCGTGCCGTTGGTGACGACCGTGTTGTGCTTGAAATATTTGCGGCCGACTTCGATCAGGTTTTTACGCACCAGCGGCTCGCCCCCGACCCATGTGCAAAGCATCATCGGATGCCCGGCAGCCTTCATCTCTTCCAGCTTCTCTATCCACTTCTCGACCGACAGCTCCTTCTCGCCCTTGTGATCCTCTGCGAAGAAATAGCAGTGCTCGCAGCGAAGGTTACAGCGGTTGGTAACGTCAATCGAGCCGATGGCGTATTTCGGCAGACCCGTGACGAAAAGCCGCGCGGCATGCGATAGACGACGAAATTTCACGGAAAGACTCATTCGAATGTTCCGGCTCAAGTTATAAACAGGCTGGGGCTAAACGTTAGATCGCGCCCGTGGCTCGCAGGAGGCCGCCGCGTAATGCGCTTCGATAAAGGGCGCGGCGATTCGAGATCGATAACCGCTCGCCGAACTTAAGAAGCGAGTCCCGGCATGCCGTGCCGCCGCGCGAAACGCCGCTCCTGCTAAAACGCTGCTGCTAAGCGGTCGCTTCCTCTTTCTCCGCGACCAGGTAAGGCGTCACCGCTTCGGCCGAGCCGTGATCGGCGTCCTCGGACAGAATCGCATTGACGATGGGCAGGCTCAAGCTGTGCTTCGTCGTCTGAAGCGGCACGCTCTTGCCCTTGGCGTAGACGGCGTGGCGTCCGTGCTCCTGGTACCACTCGGCGAGCCCCGCCGTCTTGTGCATGTTCTCTATGATCTGCCGCCAGCCGACGCCCGTGTTGTAGGCGCAGAAGGAGATTTCGCCCTCCTGCGTGCCGTAAGGAATCACGCACATCTCCGTGCGGCGAAAATCGTAGTTGAAGAGGTCTTGAAACCACATCCCCTCGACGCAGAGCACGCGCCAGACATCTTCGGGGTCGTCCTCCTGGCCCACAGTCTTCATGCGGTCGTTGCGATCCGAGTTGGAACTGGTCGAAGACGGCTTGAACAGGTTGATGATCTGCGAGATCGGGAAGCCCTCGGGCGCGCGCGAGGCGTCGAAGTTTCGCATGATCGCCATCGCGAGCTGCGCGTAGGAGAGTTTGCGCCCGCGCGCCGTGTCCGTGATGACGGCCACATCCTTCATAAACTGCTCGTAGTTGAAGAACTCGAAGAGCGAGGTGAACTCGCCCGTCCGGCGATTGACGACCATGAGCGTGAAGATGCCGCAGTTCGGATGGCAGTTGCAGGACGACCAGCCCCAGGGCGCGTCCGCTCCCTGAAGCATGTCCATCACAGAGGTGAAAGCCGAGTAAGACGAGAGCGGGAACCAGTCGCGCAGCGCGCGCAGGCGTCCCCCCAGTTGATCTTCCAGATCGTGCGCCATGCCCGAGAGCGTGTAACGCTGCTTAATGCGGACGGGGTCGGGCACGTCCTCGTCGCGTCCCGTGAACGAGACCGGCTGGAAGGCTATGGTCTGAATCTTGTCTATATTTTTGGCCGCGAACTCTATGATCTGGCCGATGCCGTCGTTGTTGATCGTATTGACGATCGTAGTGACGAGCGTGACCTTGATGCCGACGGAAGCCAGGTTCTCGATGGCGCGCAGCTTAACGTCGAACAGGTTGCCGACGCCGCGGTGCTTATTCTTCTCTTCGGAGACGCCGTCGAATTGCAGGTAGACGCCGTGCTGGCCGGCGGCCTTCGCGGCCTTGCAGAACTCTATATCTTCGGCGAAGCGTATGCCGTTGGTGGCCGCCAGGATTCTGTAGAAGCCTATCTTTTTGGCGTAGGCGACGGCCTCCAAGTAGTAAGGCGAGAGCGTCGGCTCGCCGCCCGAGAAGAGGATGATGATCTGGCGGCGCGGCTTGAACGAGACGGCGCGATCGAGGATGGCTTTCGTGTCTTCAAACGTGGGCTCGTGAACATAGCCGACCTGATTGGCATCCATGAAGCAGGGGTTGCACATCATGTTGCAGCGATTCGTCAGATCGACCGTCAGGACTGCGCCGCGTCCGAACTTGATATTGCTCGTCCCGTGCCTGTGAACATTACTGTCTTCGGCGGCGCGAAAGTCGCGTCCGAAGAAGAGCGATTCGATGCGCTCCAAAAATTTCGGGTCGGTCGCCATCACGTCCGTGAACTCGCCGTGCTTGGGGCAGACTTTACGCATGATGACGCGGCCGTCTTCTTCCAGAATCTGCGCCTTGATCTCGCCCGGATGCGAGTGCATCAGCGTTTCCAGCTGCGTCTCGCCGGTAATGACGGCGTCGCGCACCTCTTTGACGCAGCGCGGGCACAAAGAGTCGGTCTCGCGCGGGAAGCCCAAAGGCGGAGCCGACCGCTCGTAAGACTTAAGGAGCGGCCCAGGAGCCCAGGTGGGCCGTATCGCCTCGCCCTCCGGCAGACGCTGATTGACGGACTGAAAAGCTTTCCACGCCACGTCCGAAAGGTTCGAGAGCAGTTTGGAGCTTTTCACCCCGCTGAACTTACCCTTTTCAGTTTCGCCTCTGCGGAATTGGTCGCTGAACAAAATGGTTCTCCTCCGGCTGGCGGCAGCAGATGATAATGCTTGCAGCCCCTCTCGATTTAACAACAGAATAAATGCTCGGATAACTGCCGGCCCACGCGCGCACACTACGGCGCGTAAAGCTTTGCAGCGTGACATGATAGTGACGTTAGGGGGTAAAGGCAAGCGGTTAATTGGGCAGGGGCGGGCGTGTCCGGCCGACATCGTTGAGCCGCAATCACTTACGGCGCTTGGCTGCGAGGCGCGCGCGGGCGCTTCCCGGCGCGCATTCCCGGCGTGCGCCGCGCCTTCATCCTGTGCCCTGGCGCGGCGGCGCGGCGCTCATGTTGCGGCGGGCGAATCGAAGCATGTACTATCCAAGGCCGCGCTCCCGGTTTTCACTTATGAATATCCATCGGACAGCCATCGTCAGCCCGCGCGCGCAGCTCGGCCAGGGGGTGCGCGTTGGCCCATACGCCGTGATCGAGGAGGATGTCTCGATCGGCGAAGGCTGCGAGATCGCCTCGCACGTTTGCATCAGGCGTTTCACCATTCTGGGTCGCCGCAACCGCGTCCACGAGCACGCCGTCCTCGGCGGGATTCCGCAGGACGTGAAATTCAGTGGCGAGGAGAGCCGCCTCGTTGTCGGGGACGACAATCTAATACGCGAGTTCGCGACGCTGCACCGCGCCAGCGGCGAGGGGCAAGAGACGCGCCTAGGCTCGCGCAACTTCCTTATGATCGGCGTGCACGTCGCACACAATTGCCTCGTAGGCGACGACAATATCTTCGCCAACGGCGCGGCGCTCGCAGGCCACATCACCGTGGAAGACCACGTCTTTCTATCGAACAACGTCGGCGGCCACCAGTTCGTGCGCTTCGGGCGCTATGCTATGGTCGGCGGCAAATCCAAGATCGTGCAGGACGTGCTCCCGTTTTTCGTCACGGACGGCAATCCGCCGCGCGTGCGCGGGCTCAATGCGGTGGGGTTGCGGCGCGGCGGCTTTGTGGGCGAAGATCGTCGGCAGCTTCGGCGTGCTTACAGAATTCTGCTGGGGCCTCGCGGCGAAGGCGGCCTGGAGGCGCGCCTGCGCGAGCTGGAGACGATCGATAACGAACACGTGCGCCATCTGATAGATTTCGTGCGCGGGTCGCGGCGCGGCTTCACTAGGGCCGGATGGATAAAGGCCGAGGAGAAGGAGGCAGGTGATTTGGGCGAATGAATGGACACTCTAAAACAGTAGCCGAGCTGGCGGCGCATGCGGGCGGGCGCGTGGTCGGCGACGGGAGCATCGCTGTAGAGCGCGTCGCAAGCCTGGAGGAGGCGCAGCAAAGCGAGATCGCTTTCATCGAAGACGCGAAGCTTCTGGAAAGCGCCCGGGCCAGTAAGGCATCGTGCCTGATCGTGCCGCCGGGCACGCGGCTCGAAGACAGGTGCGTCATCGAATCGTCGCGCCCGAGGCTCGCCTTTGCCCTGATCGCGCAATTGCTGCACCCGCACAAACGACCTGCGCCGTCTATCCATCCGACGGCGATCATCGCGGCCAGCGCGTCTGTAGACGAGAGCGCCTACGTCGGAGCGTATGTGCGAATCGGTGCGCACACGTCGATCGGCGCGGGGACGCAAATCCATACCGGAACGTCGATCGGCGACGGCGTTCGCGTCGGGCGCGATTGCGTGCTTCATCCGAACGTGGTGCTCTACGACGATGTAAGCTTGGGCGAGCGCGTAGTCCTTCACGCGGGCGTCACAGTTGGCGCGGACGGTTTCGGTTACGTGCCGGACGGCGAGAACGTTCGCCACAAGTTTCCGCAGATCGGCAGCGTCCTCATAGAGGATGACGTGGAGATCGGCGCGAATAGCTGCGTTGATCGCGGCGCGCTCGGGCTGACTAGGATCGGTCGCGCGACCAAGATAGACAACCTCGTGCAGGTCGCTCATAACGTAGAGATAGGCGAGCGCGTCGTGATCGCCGCGCAGACCGGCATCTCCGGCAGCACCGTCATCGAAGACGACGCGGTGATCGGCGGGCAGGTCGGGATGGGCGACCACGCGCGCGTACAGAGCGGGGCCATCATCGGCTCGAAGGCGGGCATACTGCCCGGCAAGATCGTTCGCGCGGGCGTCTGGTGGGGCATCCCCGTGCAGCCCCTTGAGGACTACAAGCGGCTCAACGCGCACATGAATCGTCTGCCGCAAATGCGCGAGGAGCTGAAAAAGCTG
>DASQYE010000466.1:0-9134 GCA_035639355.1 Pyrinomonadaceae bacterium | reverse complement strand
ATCTTCTCCTCCTCCGTCGTCGCTCGCGCTCGACCCCTCTTGCTACGGCGGCGCGCCGACGGCCTACGCGCAAGCTGTGCGACCATGTAACCGACTCCGAACGGCGCTTCGTAATGAAGAACTTCGCAGTCCTGTTCGATCTCCTGCACTGTGCCCAGCGCGACTAGCATAGAGCGGTAGCCGCACTCGCCGGCCATCCGTCTCAAGTCCTGATCTATGGTAATGATGCGCGACGGCTCTCCTTCTCGGAGGCAGGCGACAACCTCTTCATCGAAGAGATGCGCATCCGGGTTGTATCCGGCCGGCGCGCCGGGCTTGAGCCTGTGGCTCAAATCGCCGCTGGCGACGAAGGCGGCGCTTCTTTGTATAGTATCCACGGCGCGCTTGATCGAGAGGCCGAAGCGCAGGTGGTCTTCATTTGAAAGAAAGTTGTAGCCGAGCGAGACGACCGCGCCGCGCCACCCGTTGAGTTGCAGGAAGTAGAGCGGGACGGCCGTACCATGATCCAGGCCGTAACCCTCTATGCCGGTCACAACATAATTTTGTTCTGCGGCGGCGCGCTCGATCGCGTCCAGCAATTGCTTGTCGAGCGGCGCTTCAACCTTCGCGCCGGGGGCGCGAAAGCTTGCGAAGTCTCCGTAGAGCTGGTCGTCGTTGTAGGCTACGAAGGCGCGCGCCTCCAGCGGCGCGTGCGGCGAAATTAGTATGACGGTCTCGGCCCCGCTCGCGATGATGCGCTGTGTGAAATCGCGCATCGCTTCGATAGAGCCGCGCACCTCCGTGATCGCCTCGCGTCCTACTTCCGGCACCATGATGGGCGGGTGCGGGGCGATGCCGGCAAAGACCATGTAGCTTGTAGCCATCTCCTTTAAGGACTCCGCTCTAAAGACCTACGCGCTCTTTCCGTCTCACTCTCCGTCCAAAAGAGAGCGATGGAAAGGACGAATCCCGCGCGCGCCACGCGTTCGCGCGGACGACGGGTCTCTGATTCGACCGCAATTTCTCGGCAGGGGAACGGGCTCATCTTATCATAGGCGTCGCGCCACCTCGCAAGCCTGAATTGCGCATCGCGTCGAAAGCCATTTATGATGAGCGACGTGCGTGGAAAGAGAAGCATGGTCGCGCGAGCGAGCGGCGGAGAGCGAGAGCGTTAATGGCCAGTGAAAGATTCGATGTGTTGATCGTCGGCGCGGGTCCCGCCGGTTCGTTTGCTGCCGAGCATCTGTCGCGCGCGGGGGTGCGCGTGGCGCTCTTTGACGGGCGACCGGCGGGCGAGCCGAAAGCCTGCGGAGGCGGCGTCACGTCGAAAGCGCTCAAAGCCTGGCCGCACCTGCTACAGGCCGTCGGGCGCATGATCGACGAGCTGGAGATGTATTCGCCTTCGGGCAAAAGACTCCATCTGAAGCTCGCAGAGCCCTTCGCCATCTACTCGCGGCTCGCCTTCGATTCTTACCTGCGCGAGCGCGCGAGGCGAGCGGGCGCGTTCGTCTTTGCGGAGAAGGTCTCGCTTGAGCCGCGCGCCGTCGAAGGGGGAGAAGACTGGACGGTGCGCGGCAAGGGCGGCGCGAAGTGGAGCGCGCCCATGCTTGTAGCGGCCGACGGCGCGAACAGTCCCATAGCGAAAAAGCTGGCGGGCCCACTGCCCGCAGCCGAGATGGAAGTCGCCTTCGGCTATCGGACGCCGCTGCCGAAAGGAGGCGAAGCGCCTGCCGTGGTCGCCTTTCTTCCGGGATGGGCCGGTTACGCCTGGGCGTTTCCGCGCATGGACCATATCTCTTTCGGCATCGCGACCGCGCAGGATGCCTTCGATCACGCGGCGCTTGACAGCCTCTTGTGGGACTTCATGGTCGATTACTATTGCAGGCGCGCGGACGCAGGAGGACGCATCCGGTCGGTAGGAAAGGGAGAAAAAGCGCGCGATGAGCTAATCAGGGAAGAGCTCTCCGCGCTGGCCGAACGCTACGCCGCCCGTATTCCGGGCCTCGCCGTGGAGACGTGGGACAGGAGGCGCGCGGCGGGCGAGGGCTGGGCGCTTCTGGGCGACGCGGCGGGCTTTGCTGATCCGGTGACGGGCGAGGGAATCTATTACGCCCTGCGCTCGGCAGAGCTTTTCGCGGAAGCCTACATGGAAGGGCGGCCCCTTGATTACGAGCGACGCTGGCGCGGGGATTTCGGGCGCGAGCTGAGACGCGCCGCCGAGATGCGAAGCCGATTTTATGGAAGCTTCTGGGGAGCGCCCTTCACGGAGAGGATGATCGAGTTTGCGCGCACGCATCGAGGGATTCGCAGAGTGCTGGGCCAACTCGTCGCGGGCGATCAGGGCTATGTTGATCTCAAACGCAAGCTCGCGCGCCGCGCCCTGTGGCCGCTCTGAGCCGGGCCGCGATCAGATGACAGGCCCGGAGGCGAAGGGCAAGGCTTTCATCCCTCCTCTTTGCTCTCATGGTCTAGCAGCATCGCTCGCGCCTTACCGAGAACCGTCGCATTTTCCAAAACAGTGTGTAAAGTTTCGAGCACGTCGGCGCGAGCGCGCAGTCTGATTTCGGCGAGCACAGATAGAAGTTTCGGCACTTCGCGCACGCCCTGTATGACGTAGAGGGCGATCTTTTCCGCTTCGAGCCGCTCGTACCCTTCCGTCACCAGAACCTCGACCAGCTTGCGCCGCATGTCCTCGAACATATCGAATTCGAGACTGGTGTCCTCAATCATAGATTTATCTCCGGCCCGTGTTTCCACTCCAGGCAAGGGGACGAAGCTTCGGCAGCGAAATTGCCGGGCCAATCGAAAAATTCAAGGCGAGCCCATGATGGCCGCCGCGAGTCGTTTCTGCCAGCGCCAGCCTCCGCCCGCAAAGTAGCGCCAGGTGCCCGTCGAGTGCATGTCCTGATAAAGAAAGAAATCGCGCGCGTCGCGTGTGCGTAGGTGGACGATCCCGCCGTGCGTCGCTTTCCAGAATGGCCGCGCACTCGCTATCTCGCGGCGAGGGATAAAAAAGGACTGCGAGTTGGAGAGGGCCTTCTCGCGGTCGAAAGCGGAAAGGCCGAGCCTCTGTGCGAGTTGGCCCAGCCCGTCAGCGAACGGGACTAAGCGAGCGGCCACGCCCGTGACGCCGAAGGCGACGAGCCGCCGCGTAGCGCTCCTCTCGTCGTCCGTCATAAAAACCAGGTACGCTGGATAGAGTATGAGCAGCCCGCGCGGGATGGTGACGAGCGGCCAGATCAAGCGGTCGCGCGACGCACGCGCCGCATCCGAGAAAATCTCGCGCGCGTTCTCGCGCTCCATGTAATTCAAAAAATCTTCGCGCGACAAAGCGCGTCCCCTCCTTGTTTCGAGGATCGCCGACCAGCCCCTTACGGCGCGCGATTCGTTTGCGCGTCAGGGGCGGGTTGAGTGTAGGGGGCGAGCCGGCGGCGAAGCTCTTCCGGGACCGTTACGGTCTCGAACGTATCACGGCGAACCGAGACGAGCACGAAGTGCGCTTCGGCGACTAGATCAGCTTCGCCCTTGCGCCGCACTTCAAAATTGAGGCGGATTGATTTCGCGCCGATGCGCCCGACGTAGACGGACACTACGAGCAGGTCGTCCAACTGCGCGGCGCTGCGAAAATCGCATTCGAGGTGTGCGCGCGGCAGCCACACGTCCAACTCGTCGAACATTACGCCGTAGGGAAGGCCCACGGCGCGGAACAGCTCCGTCTCCGCAAACTCGAAGAAGCGTATGTAAGCGCCGTAGAAAATGATGCGCGCCGCGTCAACGTCGCCCCAGCGCACGCGCTCTTCGATGGAAAACTTCCAGCGCTCGTTCATAAGTTGATCCTGCGTTCTCTAGGGTTGCAGCGCGAGCAGAAATTGCTTGAACGAGCGATTGAACTCGGCGGGGCGTTCGACGTTTGAAACGTGCGCTGCGCCGGGGATGATTTCCAGGCGCGAGCCGCGAATCTCGCGCCGCATGAGTTCGGAATCCGCAGGCGGCGTCAACTGGTCTTCGCTCCCGACGAGGATGAGCGTCGGCGCTATAATGTTCGGCAGAAAATAGGTCTGGTCGCTTCGCGCGGCCATTCCGCGCAGGGCGGCCGCCGCCCCTTCGCTCTTCGTGCTCTCGATCATCTGTCGAACGCGCGCGACTATCTCAGGACGCTCACTGAGCGTCGAGGGCGCGAGCGCCTTTTTCAGGAAACCATCACTGATGGCGCTCATGCCTTCCTTCAAAACCTTCTGGGCCTGCTCTTCGCGCGCGCGGCGTGCGTCGTCTGTGTCAGCCTGCGGGCGCGTATCGGCGAGCAGGAGCGCGCGCACGCGTAATGGAAAGCGGCGTGCGAAAGCTAGGGCGACGTAGCCGCCCATCGACAGGCCGCCCAGGACGGCGCGTTTAATATTCAATTGATCCATCAGCGCGGCCACGTCCCGCGCCATCTCTTCCATCGTGGCGGGCTCTTCCGCGTTCGCCTCGGTCTCGCCTAAGCCCCGAAGGTCTGGCGTGACGATGCGAAAGCTGCCCTGGAGCGCTTCCGTCTGCTCGCGCCACATGGAACGATTGAAGGGGTAGCCGTGAAGGAGCACGACCGCCGGGCCGCTGCCTTCAAGGTCGTAAGCCATCTCGATTCCGCGCACGCTTGTCTTGCCCATCTCTCGGCCTCGCTCTGAATTTCGGTCACTTGATACGACTCTTCCTGCGCTTCATAAAATCTATCAGGACAAACTGCGAGAGATTGTTCGGGTTGGCGAAGTACGCCTTGCCGTTGGTCATCGCCGACATCTGCTTGACGAACTCCACGAGGTAGTAATCGCTCGCCAGCATAAAAGTATTTATCATGATGCCGGCTTTGCGGCAGGCCTGAACTTCCTTGAAAGTCTCGGCCATAACGAACGGGTCGCCGCCCATTGAATTCTTGTAGAGCTTTCGATTAGAAGGCGTGCCGGGGCTCGCCCCTGCGTCGCGGCTTCGCACGGGCCGGGCGGCGGTGGCGGCGAGCGGCGAGGCGGCCGATTCCAGAAAGCAGGCCGTCGGCTTGCCGTCCGTGACCATCACGATCTGCTTCATCTCCTTGCGCTGTGCTTGCAACAGGCGGCGCGCGAGGCGCAAGCCTTCGGCCGTGTTAGTGTGGTATGGGCCGACCTGCGTCGTGGCGAGACGCGCCATCGGCAGCTCCTCGGCGCTGTCGTGAAAGAGCACCACCTTGAGCGAGTCGCCCGGATACTGCGTCCGTATCAGGTGGGCCAATGCGAGCGCCACCTTCTTGGCGGGCGTGAAGCGGTCTTCGCCGTAGAGGATCATGGAGTGTGAGCAGTCGAGCATGACGACCGTGGCGCAGGACGACTGGTAATCGCACTGGTGTACGTGCAGGTCGCTGTATTCGAGATTGAGCGGCACGCCAAGGCCCTCGCGCTGGATGGCCGAGAGCAGCGTCGTGTTCACGTCCAGGTTGACCGTATCGCCAAACTCATAGAGCTTGGAGGCCTGGGCCGCTTCGACGCCGGTCGAAAGATGCGAGGTATCGTGACGCCCGACGGAACTCTTCCCCATACTTCCGAGCAGGTTTCTCAAGGTCTTATAGCCTAGAAAATCGAGCCCCTTTTCCGTCACCTCGAAATGGACGTTGCGCGGCAAGGGTTCGGAAACCTCTCCGGGGCCGCCCTGCCTGCTGCGCTCACGCGCTCGCGGCGGCTGCTCCTCTTTCAAATTCAGGTAGCCCTCTTCGACCAGCCTCTCGATCAACTGGTTGAGCATCTCTTCGAGCTGCGAGCCCTTGAACTGACCCTCGTTGTCGGCGAGCATCTCCGCTATCTGCTGCTCGTCGATCAGTCCCTGCTCAAGCAGCGCCTGAAGCAACGCACGGCGCAGGGCGTCGAGCGACGTGTCCTGCGGCCGGCGCTGCCTCGTCCAGTAGTAATCCTCGTCATACCCCGACTGAAGAATCGAATCCGAGAGCGCATCCATCAGGTCGCCCAGATTGATCGATGAGACATCCAGCCCCTTGAATTTTGAGTAACGAGTGAACTTCATCTACTTCTTTTGCCCCCTAGATTTCAAGCGGCGCTGCGAATGTTTATCTTCTCGACATCCTGAAAGCGAAGCGAGAGGGGGACAGCACGACCGAAGATGGTGACGAGCACCTTGAGCATAACGGTCTCTTTGTCAACCTCCTCTACGCGTCCCGTGAAACTTGCGAAGGGGCCCGACTTGATGCGCACCTGGTCGCCCGGCCAGAAGGCGTATGATCTTTTGCCGATGCGCACGCGCACGTTCTCCATCACGAGTTCCAGATCGTAGATGGTTCTGACGGCCGCCTCGAAATCGACCTGCGAGCCTTGCAACAGCTCGTAGAAGGCGTTCCTTTCGTCCTGCGAGAGCGCTATGAAAATGTCAGTCGGCGTGATGCGCGAGCGATGGTTGAAGCGCGCCCTTCTGAAGGCGCGCTTGAGCATGTCGATGGTCTCGGGCGCGATGTGTACGGCGGGGCCTTCGCGGCGAGGACAGTTTTCCAGGCGCTTTTCGACGAGCGCGCGGACTGCGCGCGGCTCCGCCGCCAAGTCTCGCATCAGCGCATTGAAGAGATCGGCTTCCTCGAAAGCGAGGGCTTCCAGGATGTGCTCGATCGAAACGTAGTTCTGATCGCGGCGGCGTGCTTCCGTCACGGCATGATCGAAGACGCGCCAGCCCCTTTCGGTAAACCTTTTAACGTAAGATTCAATCTCAGACATCACACACACTCTCACTTTCCGAAGCCGGGTCTTACGGCTTCTGAATCGGAGGGGGTTGCGGGCTTCAACTGTAGCGGCCCGTCTCCGTCAGGTCGTCGTAAATCATTCCGCGACGGTCTTTCTTCGCTTTTGTTGCCGCCGTGTAGCCGCCCTCTTCGTTGCGGCTGATCTTGTTCTGCGCGTAGAGACCTTCGAGGACGAACTCGCAGGCGGCGACCGTTTGAGCATCGTCCGAGCGCTTGAAGTCGAAGGGGATGAGAGCCGTTTCGATCAGCTCCGGCACGGCTTCCAGAAGCTGCATACACTCAAGGGCCGAGGCCGTGTCGGCCAGCCGCAGGTTGTTCCCCTGGTCGAACCAGCGCACGGCGTCCGAGAAATCTATGCCGACGAAGTAACCCTCGAAAATCTCACCGGCAGCGCGCTTGATTAAATCCCTGGCGATGCGGTGCGCGCCGACCTGTTCGCCCTCGTATTCCAGCTCCATCTTGCCGGTCATCGAAGGCACTGCGGCGTAGATGTCCGAGATGCGCGGAACGATCTCTTCGTCTTCGGTGAGAAGGGCGCGGCGTTCGGCGTTTGAGACGGCCGCTTCCATGACGGTGATAGGCAGACGTTGCGAGACGCCGGAGCGCTTGTCTATGCGCTGGTCGTCGCGCGCCTCGAACGCGACGCGTTCCACGACCTCGGAGATGAAGTCCGGCACGCGCACCGGCTTGGCCTCGCGCGCGGTCCATGCTTCCTGCTCGGTGATCGCCATCCCGAGCTCGACCGTTTCGGGATAGTGCGTGATGATCTCGCTCCCGATGCGGTCCTTGAGCGGCGTGATGATCTTGCCGCGCGCCGTGTAGTCCTCGGGGTTGGCGGAGAAGACCAGCATCACGTCCAGGGGCAGGCGCACAGGGTAGCCTTTGATCTGTACGTCGCCCTCCTGCATGATGTTGAAGAGCCCGACCTGTATTTTCCCGGCCAGGTCCGGCAGCTCGTTGATGGCGAAGATGCCGCGATTGGCGCGTGGCAGCAGGCCGTAGTGAATCGTCAGCTCGTCGCTCAGCAGATGGCCGCCTTTGGCAGCCTTGATAGGGTCTACGTCGCCTATGATGTCCGCGATGGTAACGTCGGGCGTGGCCAGCTTTTCTACAAAGCGAGAGTCGCGCTCGACCCAGCTGATGGGCGTCGCGTCGCCCTCGGCCTCAATCATTTGTCGCCCGTAGGCGCTGATCGGCTTGAACGGATCGTCGTTGACCTCGGAGCCGCGTATGACGGGCAGGCGCTCGTCCAGCAATTCGGTCAACTGTCGTATGATGCGGCTCTTGGCCTGACCGCGCAGGCCCAAAAGAATCAGGTTATGTCGTGAAAGGATCGCATTGACGATCTGCGGCACGACCGTCTCATCGTAGCCGACGATGCCCGGAAAAAGTTTTTCACCCGCGCGCAGCTTGCGCACAAGGTTCGTGCGCAGCTCGTCCTTGACGGAGCGCGATTCGTATTTACTTGCCTTGAGCTCGCCCAGAGTTTTTGCTAATGCCATCGCTTGATTAGTCGCCCTTCCTTGACACGCTCGAATTCGGTTTAAGCGGGCTCGCCGGAGAGCGCCCTCCGGCGAGCGTTCGGATGAATGCGTAATACCTTAAAGTTTACACCAATATTGGCCGGGAATGCGCACGCTGCTGCGGCCCGAAGCAAGGCGTCCGGGGTGACGGCTCGCGGCCCCCTATCAATTCGAGCCACGCCGCGAACGGCTTCGCCGCACCGTCGGCTCCCGGCGAGGCGCTTCAACCGGCGGAAGCATCCACGTCAAGGGCGACGCAGCGATGCTCGCCCTCATAAATGAGTAGATTATCGGCTTCCAGTTTTTCCAGATGCGCGACGACGGCTCGTTCGGCCATCGCGTGGGCTTTGGGCGAAACGTCCGTGTAAACGCGGGCGACGATCTCTCTGGGCGTCGCCGCCCCTTCACGCACAGCCTTCAGAATGTTCGCTTCGCGTTCAAGACGATGCGCGATGTATTCCTCGATCTTCGCGCGCGGGTTGCCCATCGCCGGCCCATGACCGCCGAAGAGCACGGTCAGGTGCGGAAGCGCGCGCAGCCGCTCAAGTGAGGCCATGTAGTCGCGCATATTGCCTTCGGGCGGATCGATCAGGACTGAGCCCAGGCCCAAGATGTTGTCACCCGTCAGAGCCGCACCCGTGCGCTCATCGTAAAAGCATAGATGGCCGCGCGTGTGTCCGGGCGTGTGCAGGGCGCGTAAAGCAAGGGGCGGCGCACCCTCAAGCTCTATCACATCTTCGTCCTCGATCAGTCGATCAACGTGAATCGTGCCGCGCAGGCGTTCCGCCGTCAGTTGGTGCGCGGCGACCGGCACGCGCCCGCCCGTGTGCGCGGATAAAGCCTCGACGCCGCCCGTGTGATCGGGGTGAAAGTGCGTCAGGATT
>DASQYE010000465.1:0-4286 GCA_035639355.1 Pyrinomonadaceae bacterium | reverse complement strand
GCCGACCCCCTGATGAGATTGCGCAGTTTGTATCGAGGAGGAGCGAGCACACCGATTGAAGGCTTCAACCGGAGGCGACATATTGTTATTCTTTCAATAGAATAAGATTGATCGCCAAGCTCTGACCGAGACGGAGGGATGGTTTTAATGGCCCAACACATAGGGATCGTAGCGTGCAGCGCGGAAGGCGCGGCGCTTTGTTACCGGACGATCTGCCTGGAAGCTCTGCCCCTGATGGGAGAGCATAATCATCCTGAAATCACCATGAGCTCGATACCCATGGCCGAGCACATGCCCTACGTCACGCGTGGCGATTGGGAATCAGTCGCGGAGCTGCTCCTAGCGTCGGCGAAAAAAGTGGCCGGGGCAGGAGCGGCTTTCGCCATCTGCCCTGACAATACATGTCACCAGGCGTTCCCTTACCTGCTCCCGAAATCCCCCATACCGTGGCTGCACATCGCAGAGGTGGTCACAAGTGAAGCCGACCGCAGAGGCTTTCGCAACTTAGGGATACTGGGTACGCGCTATCTGATGGAGTCTCCAGTCTACAGTGAAGCGGCAGCGAAGCGCGGGATCGATTGCCAGATTCCTGAGGCCGACGACCGCGAGACGATCAATACGATTATCTTCAAGCAGCTCGTCAACGGGTTGTTCCCGGAGGAGTCACGCCTCTACTTCAACGAAGTGATGGAGAAGCTGAGGGGGCGCGGCAGCGATGCGGCCGTTCTGGGCTGCACTGAGATTCCGCTGATCGTCCGCGAGGACGATGCGCCGCTGCCGACGCTGGACTCGACACGATTGCTGGCGCGTGCGGCTTTGCAAAGGGCTCTGGGAAATTGAATGATGACGAAGCCAGTTCACTGAAAATAATGGTGCCCCCGGCTGGACTCTAACCAGCGACCTTCCGCTTAGGAGGCGGACGCTCTATACAACTGAGCTACGGGAGCACGATTTGAAATTAACAGATGGGCCGGGGCACAGTCCAGTTTCGATCACGACTGGTATTTGATGAGCGAGCGCACGTCGTAGCCTTCCAGGCGCTTGCGTCCGGGCAGGAATTCCAGCTCGACGACGAAGACCAGTCCCGCCACGGTGCCGTCCAAATCCTCCACTAGATCGACCACGGCGCGGGCCGTGCCGCCGGTGGCCAGAAGGTCGTCGGCGATGATGACGCGATGGCCCGGTCCCACGGCGTCGCGGTGAATCTCCAGCGTGTCCTGCCCGTATTCCAGATCGTAAGAGATTGAGGCGCACTTGGCGGGGAGCTTGCGCGGCTTGCGCACGGGCACAAAGCCAGCGCCCATGTGATAGGCCAGCGCCGGGGCGAAGATGAACCCGCGCGCCTCTATGCCGATGACCGTATCGACCTTGACGCCCTCGAATTGCGCGGCCAGCGCATCAACGGTGCGCCGCAGGCCGTCCGGCTGCTTGAGCAGCGTCGTGATGTCATAGAAATTAATGCCGGGCTTGGGAAAGTCCGGCACTTCACGGATCAGAGCTTTGAGATCATTCATAATGTTCAATAGATGGCAGATGTCAGATGCTGGATGTCAGTTAAGGATAAAAGTGCTCGTACTAATATCTAGCATCTAACATCTGACATCTGCTTTTCATCTTTCTATTCTAAAAGAGGAGTATGAGCCCGTGGGCTCTATGTGTATCTCCTCTACGTTTTCCACCTGGGCGAAGGCTGGGCCGGTCGCCAGGTCGTGCTTGAACGCTTCGACGTTATCGAGCGGGCCTTCGGCTATAGCTTCGACTCGCCCGTCGGGCAGGTTGCGCACGTAGCCCGTGACCTGGTGGCGCGCGGCGGCGCGCTGCGCGAAAAAACGATAGCCGACCCCCTGCACCTCTCCGCTGATTGTAAACTTTCGCGCCGTCTTCATCCGTCGCCCCTTGATCTTGAGAAGATCGCGCCGCTCCGTTTGAGCGCCCGGTGGCCGCCCGCCCCGGCTTTAACGATTCTTGCCCGAAGACGCGCTGCTCTTTGCCTGCGAGTGATGATCGCTCATCTCGGGAGTCGAAAGGAAGAGATGCGGCTTTTTCGCGGCGATGGATTTGGCAGCGGACGGGCGCAGTATCTCGCGCCAGCGAGTCTGCCCCTGCTCGTCCGGGCCGAAAAGCTTGGAGATAAGCAGGTAGGCAAGCACGAACCAGAATGCGAATAACAAACCGATACCAATCTCAGTCATTCCAGTTTTCTCCAGTCGGTCTAGGGACTGAAAGCGGGCGAGCCGCGCCGCGCTTCACACGCGGGCCGAAAACCTTTGACCGAGTCGGCCCCGAGCCTCCTCCCACAGGCGGCGTGCCGGAGAATAACACAGCCCGAGCGCGGCCCGCATCTCCTCGGAATAAGCCTGGATGAAAGGGCAGCGACCGAAGGCAGGGCGCGGCGCGGCTTCACCTTCCGGCCCTCATTTTCTGTCTTATCCGAGCGCGTCCAGGCATTCGGCGAGCGTGCGCTGGCGACAGGTGAACATAGGCGTATCGCGCAGGGTGAAAGAGCTGGCTTTCGTCTCGCGCAACTCCTGTACGAGGTCAAGGAAGTCCGCTGGCTCGTCCGTCTCGAAGGCGACGACGAACTCTTGATCGTCCAGGCCGAAAGAATAGGTGGTGTGGAGCTTGACCGAGCGATATTTCGAGCCGATGCGTATGTGCTCCTCCATCATCTCCTGCCGCTGCTCGGGCGAGCGCGCGTACCATTCGCGCGTTTTGACGAACGGATAGACAAATAGATAGTTCGATCTGCCGGGGACGATGTGAAGGCGATCCTCTATGTGTTCGGGATTGTCCTTGTCTATGTACATCGACCGCTTCGTCATCGAGAGGAAAGACTGCGTGGCTTCCAGGTACTGCCCAAGGCGCGTGCGGTTAAGCCGCGTCGTCATCTCCTGAAAGGGATCGAGCGCGTAGCCTATGCGCCAGATCATCATCTCCGCGTTGGTACGCAAGCCCACGAGCGAATAGCTGTGCATCAGCAGCTCGCCGCGAAACTCTTCGACCGTCTCCGAGAACTCCCGCTTCGCGGAAGCCTTCTCCGCCTCGTCTAGCATACGCCATTCAGGCCGCGCTCGATAGAAAGTAAAGTTGACGAACTGGCGCGGCAGCGTGGGACGGGGACGCTCCGACTCGCTGGCGCGATCGGCCAACCGCAGCGATGTCCGCCCCGTCTCGCCAGTGTTTTCAGTATTAACCATCTCGGAATACCACCTCTGAAAAGATTTACTGAAATTTGTATCGCGCAGTTTACACCCTTCGGGTTAGAATGCGCCGACGATGAAAAGCTATTCTGCGGCGAACCTTGACGGATTGCAACTGCGCTCGAAGATCAAACCCGTTTCTACAGATCACGCTTATGCCTGACACCGCCGACCATACATCTTCCGAGAAGAACGAGATGCCCGATCCGGGGCGTAGAAATTTCCTGCTGCTGCTCCCTTTGGGTATCTTCGCTGGCGTGGCCGCGACGATTGCCTCCGCCGCCTTTCGCTTCCTGCGCCCCCTCTATGCGCGCTCCGACCGCAAATGGTCGAACGTCGCTCCGGTCTCGCAGCTCAAGGGCGACAAGCCTATCATGCGCAGCATCATCGCGGAGCACGAGGCCGGGTGGGCCAGCACGAGCGAGGAGCACTTCGTCTACGTCCTGCCCGCGCAGAATAATCTCACGCTATCGAGCGTCTGCCCGCACGAGGGTTGCAACGTCAGCTGGCGCGACGACACGAACGGGTTCTTCTGTCCGTGCCACGACAGCTACTTCGCCCCGGACGGCTCGCGCCTGAGCGGCCCTTCGCGTCGCGGGCTCGACCCGCTCCCGACGCGCGAAAAGGACGGGGTGCTACAGGTGCAGTATCAAACCTTCATCAACAACACAGAGGAGCGCATAGCGCGCGGATGAACAAAGAGCAGAATCCATACCTGCCCCGTAGGCTCAGGCGATGGCTCTCGCATTGGACTACGCTCGAAGACATAGAGCGCTCGCTGGTAGACGAGCCGTCGGGCGGGCTCGAAGCCTGGGCCAGGACGACCGCCGGGGTGGTCGCAATGCTCGTACTGGTGCAGGCCGTGACGGGCGTGCTGCTCGCTTTCTACTACGTCCCGTCGGCCGAGAGCGCACACACCACTGTCGCCTATATAGAGAAGGTGCTCCCGGCCGGCTCGTGGCTGCGCGCAGTGCATCATTACGGCTCGCAGTGGCTGACGCTTTTTCTGGTCCTGCATCTGGTCCAGATGTTCTGGCGCGAGGGCTACAGGCGAAGGCCCGTCGCATGGATGACTAGCATCGTGCT
>DASQYE010000464.1:0-2268 GCA_035639355.1 Pyrinomonadaceae bacterium | reverse complement strand
GCTCGGGGTGCCTGGGCGCGATCAGCAGGCGCGCTCCGCCAATCCCCAGAGCCGCGCGCAGCTGCTTGAAAGCTTCCAGAAGAATGCGCTCTTCGGGAGCGTGCGTGCTGGCCGCGACGACGAGCGGGCCTCCTTCGCGGAAACGAAAACGAGCATCCAATTCGCCGCTCAAGTCTTGTTCGCCCAAGAGGGCCGCGCCCGCGTCGAACTTCATATTGCCGCAGACCATTACGTGAGAGGGCGCGAGTCCGAGTCCGCGTATTCTCCCGGCATCCGCCTCCGATTGCATGAGCGCCAGGTCTATATCGCCGAGGATGCGTGCGATGAAGCGGCGCACCAGCTTGTAGCGGCGAAACGAGCCTTCGGATAATCGTCCATTGACGAGCGCGACGGGAATCCGGCGGGATGCGCATTCGCGCAGGAAGTTGGGCCACAGCTCCGTCTCCATGATGAGTACGGCGGAAGGGTTTATAGCTCGCAGCGCACGCCGCACGCTCCATCTCCAATCGAAAGGGAAATAGACGACGGCGGCAGCAGTCCCGGCGAAAACCTCTCGCGCCACACGCTGACCCGTCAGCGTGATGGTCGAGACGACCAATTGGTGCGAGGGAAACTCTTTGAGAAGACCCTGGGCCAGCGGACGCGCCGCCTGCGTCTCGCCCACCGAAACACAGTGAAGCCAGATGACGGGGCGGCCGTCCGGCGCGACGGATGGAAGCCGTCCCAATCGCTGGCGCAATCCGTCTATGTACTTTCCGTGGCGAAGAGCGTCGTAGAGAAAACGCGGCAGGAGCGCGACGAGGCCGAGGGTCAGAAGAAGGCTATAAAGATAATACATAAAAACAGTGACGAGTGACGAGTGATAAGTGACGAGCAAAGGCACGCCTTAATCTTGTCACTTGTCACTCGTCACTCATCACTGTTCTATTTCGCCCGTTCCATGTAGCGGCCTTCGGTCGGGTCAACGCGGATGCGGTCGCCCTCGTTGACGAAGGGCGGAACCTGTATGGTGACGCCGTTCTCAAGCGTCGCGGGCTTGTTGACGTTTGAGACGGTCGCGCCCTTCATGGTGGGCTCGGTGCTCGTCACGGTCAATTCCATAGAGGGCGGAAGATCGATGCCGATGGGCGCGCCCTCGTAAAACTCCACCTGTATCTTGAGCCCCGGTATGAGCCACTGTGCCGCGTCGCCAAGCTCGTCCTCGCTCAAACTGGTCTGCTCGTAGTTCTCCGTGTTCATGAAGTGATGATGCGAGCCATCCGAGTATAGATACTCCATCTCATGCTGTTCGAGACTGGCGCGCTCGACCGTATCGGCCGAGCGAAAGCGATGATCGAAGGATGAGCCGGTGCGAAGATTGCGCAGCTTGGTTTGCACCATCGCGCGCAGGTTGCCCGGCGTGTGGTGGCGAAAATCAACGACCTTGCAGAGCTGTCCCTCGAAGAGTATCACCATGCCGCGCCGAATCTGTGTTGCGGGAATCGCCATAAAACATCCGTCTCCGTAAAAGATAAAATCTCGCTTGCCAGTGGCGGAGCCCCACTCGCGGGCAGCGCCACGGCGCGATCGTCAAACGCCCAATTGCAAACCGCGTAGTCTAGCGAGCGCGAGCGGGCTTTGTCTAGTCGAAAAGCATCACCCCAAGACGGCGCGGCCGGGCCATGTTTCCGATTGCGTCGAGCGGCGAAGACGACGCGCAATGATGGAAGAGACCCGCGCCCGGCAGATCTTTTCAGGAACGTCCCTTTCGAGCGCGCCCGCCGCTCGCTTTTGACTGTCGCGGCTCGCCGCCCGCCGAGTCTGGGCTTTCTCCCGCTTCCAGCTTGAAGTAGACGCAGAGCGTAACCTGGTATTCGAGGCGGCCCTGTTGCAGACCTCCGCGCTGTTCCCTAACGACGAACCATGAGAGATTGCGCAGGGTCTGGCGGGCACGCTCGACGGCGACCTCTATGGCATGGCTGAAGCTACGGCTGGAAGTGCCCACTATCTCGACCGCTTTAAAGACGTTTCCTTCCATCTGCAATTCTCCTTCAAAAATAATACCGGACTCTATAATCCAAGCGACGGGTGAACCAACCTCTTTTATAAACAGGGGCGATTGAGCGGAAAGGGTATCAAGATACAGGCTTCGTGTAAATAAAACCCAAAGAGCGGGAGAGCACACAGGAAGAAGCGCTGGAGGGTCTGACGCCTTTTCCGTATGCTCGCCCGCTCTCTTAGGAGGAGCCCACCTACCTGTTTGGCTAAACGCTCGGGCCGTCGCAAAGT
>DASQYE010000463.1:0-2298 GCA_035639355.1 Pyrinomonadaceae bacterium | reverse complement strand
TCCGCCAGTATGTAGTACCAAAGCGGCGTGCGCTCCGAGAATCCGGATTCGTGCACCGCGGCGAGCTGTTCGGGGCTCACGCTCTCGGCAACCTCTTCGATCTCTGCGGCCGTCATGGCCCGAAGACCGAGCGCGTCTGCGACCGTCTGGCCCGTCGGTATTCTCAGCATATAGCCCCGCAGAAGATTTCTGACCGCCAGCCTGGCCTCGTCCGGCATGGGCTTGCCTATGGACTGCAACGCGAAGAGAGGCTCGACGAGGCGCGTGTCTACGCGCCGCGCCTGGTTTCTTCCTTCGTCAAGGAAGTTTTTCCACTCTATGATCCAGTTCTCGGGGAGAGTGTCGAAGTCAGCCAGTTGGCCGCTGAACGCCGTGAAGGTGAAGAGCTGACCGAGCGTCGCGCCATTTTCTTTACTGAAATTGAGATTGAAGTCGTACCTGTTGCGAATCATACTGTGGCCGAAGCGGTATCCGGCCACGCTGAACTCAAAAGGCATAAACAGCGCATCGGCCGGCGGCTCGAAATGCCATGCGCCTGCGCCGCCCGTCAGAGCCTTGTTGACGATCTGCGGGTCTGCGATACGCTTCAGTAAATCATGGATTACGATCCACTGGTAATGCTGTCGCAGGAGCTTCCTGGCCTCGTCGAACGTCTTGCCCTGGTCAACTATAGCGTTGTGCGCGCGCAAAAATGCCACGTGCAGCTGCGCGATAATCAGGTTCTCGTCATTCCTTCCGTCTCCGATCAGAGCTTCGCGGTCAATCCTCGGGTCAACGGAGCGAGGCTTGCGCGGCAGGTCGTTGAAATCGTCCTTTCCCGGCGGACGATCCTGGAACGGACTGACCTTGCCGAGCACCAGCCGCGCGCCGTCGCGGGGCGCATCCTGGCTGTAGACGCTGTCCAGGTCCAGCGTGGGCGAGCGGGTGTTCTTTATTCTGTCCTGTATGATCTCGGGAGACAGCGGTTTCAGGTTCGGATCGTTGAGCCTGGTAATATCGTTCGAGGCGGCCTCCATCGTAATATCGTGGTCAACGAATTGGCCGAAGTAGGTGTAGGCGGCCGGGGTGGCCGAAGCGAGGCTCGGGTTGTCGTTCGACTCGCTCATAGTAATGCCCAGATTGATGAGGGCGTCTCGCGTCTTCGTAGACTCGGGCAGCAGCGAGTCGGGATCTTGCAGCTCCGGGAACAGGTATCCGAAGGGAGTCTTTTCCTGAACGACGGCAAATGCGAACGGCAGGTTAAGTTTATTATTGATGTTCTCGACGGCGGCGGCCGCTTCGTCGAGCTGACCGAGCGTCAGCACCTCACCGTGCGTAGTGCGCATAACATTCTCCTCCAATCAAGGTGGCGGATAGCGTAGCCACGCGGCAGAAGCGTGGCATTCCTTGTCGCGCTCCAGAAACGGCGAGGCTAACTTGAAGACCGAATAAGGCGAGCCGATCACCGGCGACCGGCCTCGGCGTACATGCTGCGCCACTCGGCGCTCGTGGGCGCGGGCATCTCCCCGTTGGCTACACTTTCATAAGCTAACGCACCAAACGGAAATGGAAACTATCAGGCGAAAGAATATAAAGAATTATACCCGGTCGCCTCGGGGCGGCGGATACTCGATCGACTTTCAGCATCGCCGCAGAGCGCCGCTGCGGCATTCCGTCCCTTGCCCGACCCTCGCTCACAAGCAGGGATTATCCAGCGCCAGTGCCCGTGATACGGATACGAGAGTGGCCGAAAGGGGCGTCGAGAAGTGGCGCTGAAAACCCTTGTGGTATATAAACTCAACTCGGCTCCAGGCATACTTGGCACGACTCGTAGATCGGCGAGGTGAATACTATGACGCAGTCTTCCGACCACTTGGGCAAAGAGGAAACGAATGAAAACGAGATAACCGAGGAGGCGATCGACGAGACCTTGGAAGAGTCATTCCCGGCGAGCGACCCTCCGCAATGGACGCTCGGGCTTGAGCCGCGCGAAGGGTCGGGCGGCGGCGAGAAGGATGAAGTACCCGAATGATCTCGAAGGATGAAGTGTCCGAATTATCTCTTCTAAGATCGCTCTAAGTACTTATGCTTATCACGCCCGCCCCGGAGAGCATTTCTTTCATGTAACCTGAAAGCTTATGACTCAAAAACCCGTCCCCATTATTCGCCGCGCCGTGACTGATGATGCCGGTTCCCTGGCAGAACTCGGCGCGCGCACTTTCTCAGATACTTTCGCTGACGTTAACAGCCAGGAAGATATGGCCGCTTATCTAGCCTCGTCCTTCGGCCGCGCGCAACAGGCGGCGGAATTGGCCGACC
>DASQYE010000462.1:0-2895 GCA_035639355.1 Pyrinomonadaceae bacterium | reverse complement strand
AGGCTCAGGCGAGCGGCGATCAGCGCTTCGTAATTATCCAGATCGCCCTTGCCTTCGAGCGACGAGACGTAGCGAATCGTGATGTTTTCGCGCCCGAAGAGACGCCGCTCAAGCACGTCGTTCAGCCGCACGACATAGTCTGTGCGCGAGCGATGAATCTCTGCGCTCAAACTGATAAGCTGCTCGTTCCAGGGCGCAATAATCTCCGCCATCTGCTCGGCGCTGATCTCCGATTCGGAGGCATCTTGCAGGAGCCTGTTTTTCTGCTTGATGACGCGGTTGTAATCGGCCAGAGTTTGGACGTAGGCGGGATGCAGCGAGACCACGCCGCGATCCAGAAATTTTCGTCGCGCATCGGGCATGCCGCGCACGATTTCCAACTCGTCGGCGGTAAAGGCTATGGCATGAAGTTGTCCCAGGTAGCGAGTGACGGCCTCTCGTTTACCGTTGACCGAGATTGATTTCGTCTTGCCCTGGATCGTGACCTGTAGATCGCGGTGAATCTCGCGCGTACGGCCGACGCGCCCACGCACGACGGCCAAGTCCTCTCCGAAACGGATTGCTTCATGCGGCCGCTGCGTGCGAAAGGATTTGGTAGTGGCGAGCACGTAGATGGCTTCGAGCCAGTTCGTCTTGCCCTGTCCATTGTCGCCGTAGATGATATTGAGACCCGAGCCCCAGGAGACTTTGCCGCTCAGATTCCTGAAATTATGAGCCTCAAGAGATTCGAGCAGCATAGACGGATTTTAACATACTGAGAGCATTTATGCCGCCCTTTTAAGCCATGAGGACAACCCTTGAAAATAAGAAAAGCGTCTTCGCCTGACCAGCACGAAGACGCTTTTGCCGGAGACGGTGTCCGGGGGAATTAAAGTCCTGACCAACCTAAAAGCTTTTTCGTGGTAATATCTGAGCGGACTTGTTATAGTCCGCCCGTTCCCCTACACTTCCCCCGTCAATACTTCCATTCAGTTCTACTGATAAGTGTGCCTATGTCCATCGGGCCTCCGCCAGCAAATCTACCTGACAATGAAACTATGAAAGACTCGCTGGTCGAATTGCAAGATGGCGAGATAGCCCCCTTCTGGCTCAAAGCCATCATTGAATCGGCGGACGATGCCATCATCACCAAGACGCTCGACGGGATTATTACGAGCTGGAACCGGGGGGCGGAGCGCATCTTCGGCTACACGGCCCATGAGGTGATCGGAAAGCCCGTCACAATCCTGATCCCCAAAGACCATCAGGATGAGGAGCCAGCCATCCTGGCGCGGCTGAGGGCGGGCCAGCGGATCGAGCACTACGAGACCGTAAGGGTGCGCAAGGACGGCACGCTCGTCGACATCTCACTGACGGTCTCGCCGATCAGGGGGCCGAACGGCCAGATACTCGGTGCCTCGAAGATCGCGCGCGACATCTCCGAGCGTAAGCGGGCAGAAGAGGCGCTGCGCAGCCGCGAGGAGGAGCTAACTGACTTCATCGAGAACTCGGTAGTGGGCCTGCACTGGGTCGCGGCGGACGGGACTATCCTGTGGGCGAATCAGGCAGAGCTTGATCTGCTCGGCTATAAGCGCGAGGAGTATGTCGGGCACCACATCGCAGAGTTCCACGCCGACCCGCAGGTGATCGACGACATCCTCACGCGGCTCACACATGACGAGACGCTTCACAGTTACGAGGCGCGGCTGCGCTGCAAGGACGGCTCGCTCAGGTATGTCCTCATCAGCTCCAATGTGCGCAGGCAAAGCGGGGAGTTCCATCACACGCGCTGCTTTACCAGAGACATCACCGAACGCAGGCTGGCCGAGGAGGCGTTGCGCCAGAGCGAGGAGCGCTTCGCCAAAGCCTTCAAAGCAAGCCCGCTCGCCCTGACGATCACCTCTCTAAAGACCAGCCGGCTGCTCGAAGTCAATGAAACCTTTAGCCGCATGTCCGGCTACACGCGCGAGGAGGCGGTCGGTCGCACGACTCTGGAACTGGGCGTATGGGCCAGACCCTCCGACCGCGATGAGGAGGTGGCAATAGTCTCCGAGCGCGGGCAGGTGCGCGACCTCGAATACCGCTTCCGTATGAAAGACGGTACTGAGCGGATCGGGCTGCTGTCGGCCGAGCGGATTGAAATCGGCGGCGAGCCCTGCGCGCTGACAGTCATCCAGGATATAACCGAGCAGAAGCGGGCCGAGGCCGAGCGCGATCAGGTGCTGGAGCGCGAGAAGGCGCTACGAGCCAAGGCCGAAGAGTCCAGCCGCCTCAAGGACGAGTTCCTCGCCACGGTCTCACACGAGCTGCGCACGCCCTTAACATCCATTCTGGGCTGGGCGCACATGCTGCGCACTGGACAGTACGCGGGTGGTGACTCGGCCAAGGCACTGGAGACCATCGAGCGTAACGCGCGGGCGCAGGCTCAACTCATAGACGACCTCCTGGATGTCTCGCGCATCATCACGGGCAAGCTCCGGCTGGATGCCCGTGCGGTTGATCCGAACTCCTTCATAGAGTCTGCTATCGAGGCGGTAAGGCCCGCGGCGGAGGCCAAGGGCATCCGTGTGCAGAAGATCATGGACACAGGGATAGTCTCGGTTTCAGGCGACCCCGTCCGTCTGCAACAGATAGTCTGGAACCTGCTCTCGAACGCCATCAAGTTCACCCCGAAGGGCGGGAAGGTGCAGATCAGGCTGGAGCGCGTCAACTCGCACATCGAGATCGCCGTTAGCGATAACGGGGCGGGTATCGAGCCGGAGTTTTTGCCGCACGTCTTTGACCGCTTCCGCCAGGCGGATCAACGCACCACCCGGCAGCACGGCGGGATGGGATTGGGCCTGGCCATCGTGCGCCACCTCGTTGAACTCCACGGCGGGAACGTCAGCGCGGAGAGCGCAGGCTTGGGCCAAGGCT
>DASQYE010000461.1:0-8004 GCA_035639355.1 Pyrinomonadaceae bacterium | reverse complement strand
CGAGGGCAATACGGCGCTTGAGAAGTACATCGCGTGGTCTGAGCGCATTCATGGCGATGAAGCCGTGGAGTCGGTCAAGCGCGTCCCGTCGCTTGAAGATTACCTGGATCATGCGCCCGTGCACATCTCCTTTTCGGGCGGCTGCGCACGTATGGAGCGGCTGGCCGAAACCCTCTCGCATGAGCTGGGGACGAACATCAAAGCCTTCGCCACAATGTATCCGAAACACGATTTCGGGCTCATAGACGTGGTCAGCCCCGAAGCCTCTAAGGGCGTGGGCGTGGCGGCTGCGGCCGCCGAGCTGGGGGTAGAGCGTGAGGAGGTGATGGCCGTCGGCGATAATCTTAACGACCTTGAGATGCTGGATTACGCCGGAACCGGCGTTATCATGGGCAACGCCGAAGCGAAGCTGCGCGACGCAGGGAGATTTCACCTGACGGCGACCAACGACGAGGACGGAGTCGCGCTCGCCATCGAGCAGTTCATTCTAAAAAGGGTAAGTCAGGAGTCCGGCGTCTGAGCTTCAAAGCCCGGGCGCTCGTTTCAAGGGTTTCATCCGGGCCGGACTTCAAAGGTGACGGATACGCGACTTTACGTTGAGGAGAATCAAACATGGCAAATCGCACCGCAGTTATTCAGACGAACAAGGGCACGATCCGCTTCGAGCTGCTGGAAGAGGACGCGCCTAAGACTACGGAAAACTTTCGGCTGCTCGCCGAGAAGGGCTACTACGACGGCGTAGGTTTTCATCGCGTCATCAAGGGCTTCATGATCCAGGGCGGCGACCCGACGGGAACGGGGCGCGGCGGCGCGTCCATCTGGGGCGGGCGCTTCAATGATGAGATCAACGGCGCGTCGCCCACCTACAAGCGCGGCTACAAGGCGGGCACGGTCGCCATGGCGAACGCCGGGCCGAACACCAACGGCTCGCAGTTCTTCATCATGCACGTCGATTACCCGCTGCCGCCCAACTACACCATCTTCGGTCGCGTCACCGAGGGCCAGGACGTGATCGACGCCATCGCCGCAACCGAAACAGACCGCAACGACAAACCCATCTCGCCCGTCACCATGGAAAAAGTGACCATAGAACAGTGATAAGTGACTCGGTGACTCGGTGACGAGCCTGGAACAAGGCTTTAACTTGTCACTCGTCACCGAGTCACTGCCTTTTTGTCACTGCTTTTCATATCGGGCCGTGGCCGTGACCGATTGGGGGCGCGTTGCGTATGCGGTCAGCGACGAAGCGCTTTGCGGTGCTGACAGCGTCTTCGAGCGTCATCCCTTGACCGAGACAGGCGGCGATGGCTGCGGCCAGAGTGCAGCCTGTGCCGTGCGTGCTGGTCGTTTCAATCCGCTCGCCGCGAAACAGAGTCACGCGGCCATTGTCGTCCAGCAGGTCTAGCGCGTCGCCCGTAAGATGGCCGCCTTTGACGACGACGGCGCGCGCGCCCATCTCGCGCATCGCGCGTGCGGCGCGGCGCATCCCCTCTTCATCCCTGATTTGTAGCTTCGTGATGCGCTCGGCTTCCGGAAGGTTCGGCGTCACGACGCGCGCCAGCGGCATCAGCTCCGCGACCAGGGCGGCGAGCGCCGCTTCGTCTATCAAATCGTAGCCGGAGGTCGAGCGCACGACCGTGTCAACGACCGGCGCGGGCAGCGCCGTTTCTCGAAACAGCCGTGCCACTTCGCTTATCACCTCGCGCGTCGGCAGCATCCCCGTCTTGGCGCAACCCACTTTGAAATCTTCGACCACCGGCAGGACTTGCGCGCGAACGGTTTGGGCCGTTTGATGCGCCGCGCCGAAGACGCCCGTCGTGTTCTGAAACGTCAGCGACGTGACGGCGGCGCATCCGAAGCAGCCGAACGCCGTGAACGTCCTGATGTCGGCCGCGACGCCCGCCCCCCCGGATGGATCGAAGCCCGCGATGGTGAGCGCGACCACGGGAGGCGCGCCTGCTTCACTTGTACTCATACGTTAATCGTAAGACTATGCCCAGTCCGAAGGCAATCGTCGTCAGGGTAATCTTTACTCACGCTAGCGCCCCTCTTAATCGCTTTCGACCTCCCCGATCAGCTCAATAAAGTTCGGGGGCCAGGGAATCCCCCATCTGATTGACGGTTTTCAAACTTGTTCGGGGCGTTAGTGGATGAAAACAGTCTCTCTGGTTTCTTTGCTCTTTTTCTATCCAGGGCTCAAATAGCTGAGGCATTCATAATCTCCTGGCGGAGACTTTCTCTGTCTGTTAAGCACCGAAAACGACCTGCTACAACTTATTCTTGCTTTTTGCGGGCGCATTGTATATTAGTTTAGCCAACAAGGCGGTGCTCAAGCGCTTTTCTCAATCACGTTCTCAGGCCCTCTTCCGGCGCATTAGATCGGAGTCAGCTTTGCCCCTCAACTCCTCTTATCACCCGCAGATGGTTTCCATTCCGGCCAGCCCCTACTGCGAGATGGCGCGGTGGCTGCTCGACCGGCTCGCAATCCCTTACCGGGAGGAATGCCACGCCCCCGTCTGTCACAGGCGCGCGGCGCGCCGCCTGGGTGGCACGGGCGAGGTGGTGCCCGTGCTGGACACTTCGGATGCGACGCTCGACGGTGCGCGCGCCGCCCTGGATTACTACGAAGCGCGCTGCCCGGAACACCTCAGACTCTACCCGTCTGACGGGCAGGCACGCGCCGAGACGCGAGAGCTCTTCGATCTCTTCTACGACGAGTTCGGAGAGGCCGTGCGGGCATGGGCCTACGCCTACATGCTGCCTTTCAACCGCGCGGCGCTTCTCCGTCTCTGGACAAAGGGTGCGCCGCTATCAGAGCGCCTGACCGTTCCACTCTTCTACTCGACGCTGGCGAAAGATGTGCGGCGCAGGTTTGAGATCAAGCCCGACACAGTGGCCGAGCAACGCGTCCTTATAGATAGCATTTTCGATCGCGTGGAGGCGCGGATCAATGATGGGCGGCGCTTCCTGACGGGCGAGCGTTTCACGGCCGCCGATCTGGCCCTGGCTGCGCTCGCAGCGCCCGCGTTGCTGCCCACCGAGTACGGTGGGCCAATGCCGACGCTCGAAGAGCTGCCGCCCGAGATGCGAGCCGATGTGGAGCAGTTTCGCGCGCGCCCGGCTGGCCAGTTCATCCTGCGCCTCTATAGAGAAGAGCGCCCCGCGCGGGCACTCGACAGGGTCGCCGCGGGCGAGCACCAATCGGGCCACACCTTCAAAGACAAGCTGTTTATTCTCCTGACGAGCCCGCGACTGCTGCGCATGATTTTCAAAGCGCTGCGCCGGTTCAAACCCGTCCTCGTCATAGGCAAGAGCGGTTTTCTGACCCGCCACGACGATTGCATAGAAGTTTTGACGCGCGATACCGATTTCACCATCGCCGAGATAAACGAGAAGCGATTCCAGGCAATCGACGGCCCCTTCATCCTCGGCATGGATCGCTCGCCGGAATACGAGCGCGAATCGGCCGTGTTGATGGCGGCCGTGCGCCGCGACGACCTGGACTTCATTCGCAAGTTCGTAGCGCAGGAGGCAGCGGAGCTGACAGGGGCCGCGCGCCCCTACGGCCGCATAGACGTTGTCAGCGGATTATCGCGGGTCGTGCCGCTTCGTCTCGTCGATTCGTACTTCGGCATCCCAGCGCCCGACGAGCCCACTATGATGCGCTGGATGCGCGATATCTTTCATGACCTGTTCGTCAATCCGGGGGCTGACGAGGGCGTGCATCGTGACGCCACACGGGCGGGCGCGGAGCTGCGGCAACACATGGACGAGGTGATCGCGCGCCGCAAGGCTCGAGCGGGCGAGCCCGGCGAACCCGACGATGTGTTGGGCCGTTTGCTTGCGCTACAGGACGCGGCCCATCCGTGGCTTGACGATAATGGGGTGCGCCGCAACCTTGGCGGCGTGATCGTCGGCGCTGTCGATACTACTTCCAGGTTCGTGGCGCTCGCGATCGACGAGTTGCTGCGGCGTCCGCGCGAGCTGGACGGAGCGCGCACAGCGGCCCTGGCCGGCGACATAGACATGGTGAAGCATTACGCGTACGAGGCCGTGCGCTTCAATCCGCATCATCCTGTGCAGGCTCGCTTTTGCGGGCGCGGGACGGAGATCGCCAGTGGGACGCCGCGCGCGCGCCGCATAGAGGCAGGCACGACCCTCTTCGTGGCGACGCTTTCGGCCATGTTCGACCCTGAAAAGTATCCGGAGCCGGAGGAGTTCCGCGCCGACCGTGATGCCGACTACCTGCACTTCGGTTACGGTATGCATCGCTGCTTCGGTCTGGCTATAAACGGCGTGCAGATACCCGAGCTGGTGGCGGCGCTGCTGCGCCTGCCCAACCTGCGCAGGGCCCAGGGGAGCGCCGGGCAAATCGCCTACGATGGCCCATTCCCGCAGCGCCTGATTCTTGAATTCGACCAGGGCGTTAGCGCTACAGGAGAGCCAAGCAGATGAAGCAAACCATTCTGACGTTCATCGCCAAGGTAGACCCCGGCAGAGTCGCAGAGCTTCGCGACCTGCTGAGGGAGATTGCGACAGCGAGCGACTTTCCGCAAAACCCTTACATTCCCTTCCCCTCACTCAAGCGGCTTCACTTCGCGAGCCTGGTGCTCCACGAGGATGCGGACTATGGCTCCACCTTCGTGTTTGAGAACAACTTCGACGGCCCGCTCGATGCACACCTTCAAGACCTCTACGAGAACGCGGCCGAGGGATTGCATCGCATGTACGGCTGCTGCATTGATTATCCGGCGACGAGCGCCCCCGACCGCCAACAGTTGATCTCCTACCTGCGCGCGCACCTGGTGCGTCCGAACGCTTTTCACATCGGCAATGTCGGGCGCGGCCTCGAACGCACCAAACAGGAAGATAAGCTGCGCGATGAGCTTGAAAACTTTTTAGACGGCCTTGCGAAAAGG
Source organism: Pyrinomonadaceae bacterium (assembly GCA_035639355.1). Classification (GTDB taxonomy): domain Bacteria; phylum Acidobacteriota; class Blastocatellia; order Pyrinomonadales; family Pyrinomonadaceae; genus DASQYE01. Next base: position 3,085 of record DASQYE010000461.1, on the reverse strand, counting down.
AGGTGGCCGGGCCAGACGCCGGGCTCTATCCGAAGCCGCGTCCAGGAATTCATTCGCAACCACGAGATGGCTGCATGGGCGTCTCGGGCCGAGCCGCGACAGACCGCTATGGAGCGCTTCCTGCCCTGGCTCAAGATCGGGATTGCGGCGCTCGTCGCCATTCTGTTGCTACCCTTGTTGATTCCGTTCCTCATCGTCTGGTTCATCGTGCTGCGCTATAAAGAGAAGCGCGACATAGTGCCGCCAGACCTCGGCGACAAGGCCCACGTCAGGACTCTGGTCGAGCGAGAAGACCGCACGCACATCGTCCAGAACCACATGGCCAGCATCACGCTCGTCAAGCCCGGCGCTTTCCGTCGAATGACGCTGCGGGGCACGCTCTGGCTCGTCAACCTGATCGCGCGCACGGCCAACAAGGGGCAGCTGAGCGGCATTCCCAGCATCCACTTCGCCCACTGGGCGATGATCGATGAGGGTCGGCGTCTGCTCTTCGTCAGCAACTTTGACGGGAGCTGGGAAAATTACCTGGACGACTTTATAGACAAAGCGAGCACGGGCCTGACGGGCATTTGGAGCAATACAGTGGATTTCCCCAAGACCTGTTGCCTGGTGAAGGAGGGCGCGCGCGACGGGGCGCGATTCAAGGCCGTGGCGCGCGACAAGCAGACCTACACGAACGTCTGGTACAGCGCCTACCCGCACTTGACCGTCCAGACCATAGACAATAACAGCGCCATCCGCGAAGACCTCTTCACGACGCTCGACGAGAGTGCGGCCAGGAGCTGGCTGTGGCGCTTTTAATTTGAGGGAGGTAGACAGACCGTGGCGGAACTTGAAGGAAAAGACATGCAGGGGCTCCTGATGAGCGGCTATTTACATCTGTCGTGCGCGAATTTTATGCTGCTGCGTATAACGGACGGCGAGGCCGCGCGGCGTTGGCTCGCGCGTCTCATCGAAAGGGTCACGACCGGCGAAGGCAAGCAGGAGGGAACCTCTCTGAACGTGGCCTTTACGCACAGGGGGCTCAGGAACCTGGGGCTCGACGCCGATACGCTCGACACCTTCTCGCGCGCCTTTATAGAAGGGATGGCGACCCCGCATCGCTCGCGTATCCTGGGCGATGCTTTTGAGAACGCCCCGGCGAACTGGGACTGGGGCGGAAACGACGAGTCGAAGGTCATCGATGTTCTACTGATGCTCTATGCTGTGGACGAGACGACGCTCGAAGAGCTGTTGCGAGAGCAGCGGGCAAATTTCACGGCGAGCGGGATGATAGAGGTGCTGTCGCTAGGGGCCGGGCGACAGCCCGACATCAACGAGCATTTCGGGTTCGCAGACGGGATGGGTCAGCCCGTCATCGAAGGCGCTCCGAAGTCTAATGAAGCCCTGCCGCGAAATCTAATCAAGGCGGGCGAGATGCTGCTCGGCCATATCAACGATTACGGCAAGCCCGCTGATAGCCCCCTGGTCAAACCCGAGCGCGACCCGCAGCACCTGCTCGACGATGCGTCCGCGTTTGAAGTAACGCCGGACGCCATGACCGTCATGCGCGACCTGGGCCGCAACGGTACCTATCTTGTCTTTCGCCAGCTGGCGCAGAACGTCGCGGACTTCTGGAAGTTCCTGGACGAAGCGACCGTCGGCCCTGACGGTCAGCCGGATCGCGCCGCGAGCACTCGACTGGCGGCGAAGCTGGTGGGCCGCTGGCCGAGCGGCGCTCCACTGGTGATGTCGCCCGACGAGGATAATCCTGCGCTCGCCAAGGAAGACGACTTCGGCTACTTTGAATCGGACGCGCGCGGGTTTGCCTGTCCCATCGGCTCGCACATTCGACGCTCGAACCCGCGCGACGCGCTGGGCCCGGACTCAGCGACCGCACTGGCCTCTGCGAATCGTCACCGCATCCTGCGACGCGGCCGCTCCTACGGTCATCGCCAGCCAGACCCGCGCGTAGACGATGGCGTCCCGCGCGGCCTGCATTTCATCTGCCTCAACGGCGATATAGAGCGCCAGTTCGAGTTCGTGCAGCAAACCTGGGTCAACAACCCCGTCTTCGGCGGCCTCCACGGCGAGGTTGACCCGATCATCGGCCACCTGGACAAAGGCGACGCGATCATGACCGTGCAGGCTGATCCGCTGCGCACGCGCGTGCATAACATGCGCCGCTTCGTGACGGTCAAAGGCGGGGCTTACTTCTTCCTGCCCAGCATCAAAGGACTGCGCTATCTCGCCAGCCTGGGGACGGCAGAAGAAAGCGGAGTCGCGGGTGGAGTGCTAGGGGCACGCCCTCTGTGATGAGGGATGGCTCGGTCGGCGCACTACGAGAACGCAAAACGGGCGACTCTAGATCAGAGCCGCCCGTAACTTGTTGCGATTGTTAATCTGGGAGGCAGGGACTCGAACCCCGATAGCCAGATCCAGAGTCTGGAGTCCTACCATTGGACGACCTCCCAACATTATTCAAGAAATTAACGTGCACGTTGACCTGTTGTCAACCGGCATCGCGGGCGGCGTAAGACTCGCTTTCGCCTAGACCCAGCGGACGCGGCGCGCGGCCGTGAATTTTTATGCTTGCTCATGACGGCACATTGGACGCACAATGTCGAACGGGGCCGCCGCTGTGCGCAAAATGGCGGGAGCGTTCACTATCCTCGCCGCGCTCTCTTCCCATGAGCGCTACTTTCGATAAGAGGATTTTGAGTAGATGAGTATGGACGAAGCGCGCGCCGAGGGCGCTGACGCTGCGCAGCAGGAGTTGCGCGCGGCGATCAGCGAGCTTGAGTCTAAGCTTAGCGAGGTCGCCGGGCTGGTCGCACACGTTCGGCACGAGATCAACAATCCGCTGACGGGCGTGATCGGACAGGCGCAGCTTCTCTTGCGCGAAGAATTGAGCCCGACGGCGCGTCGGCGCGTCGAAACCATAGAACAGCTCGCCGGGCGTATACGCGACACGGTGGCCCAACTGCGCGACGTGCAGCGCCCGCAATCAACGCCCGCCACAGGCGTCGATGAGAAGGAGACTGATTCTCCGCCGCGCCACTGATTATGAAGGCGAAAAAGAGAGAGCGCTGCGGCCCAGGCCGCA
>DASQYE010000460.1:0-24786 GCA_035639355.1 Pyrinomonadaceae bacterium | reverse complement strand
CTGAGAAGCTTTTTTTGCAACACTGCCGTAGATAGCGAGGGACGGTCAGGCCAATGTTCTCTGCGGCATGCTCTAAGATAGAACCGGTAGTGCGTCCGGCCCACTCAAGATCATGCTCGGGCGCAAGTCCGACGAGACTCCCAAGCGCAGCTTCGGCATCCGGCGGGGCAACGTGTAAACGGCGACCTACGCATCCATGAAGTTGCCTATCTCCTTGGCCACGATCAGCGCGGAGGTGTGCCGGTGTCCGATGGAGACGAATCTTTTCGGTGTCGCTCACGCAAGGCGTTCTGGCAGGCTTGTAGTAAACGCTCCACCTCTACAATTCCGGCAAACGGCCCGAAATCTCACGGGTCGTTACCGTACCTCCAGCCGCTTCACGCGAGGTATCAAGTGCGCCGGTTATGATGGCTCACTATTCCTTAGATAAATCGTGTCGTAGCAACTCTGTAGTTTGTAGCCGGCCCGGCGGTAGAAGTTCTGGCCCCTCTGGTTCTGTTCGTTAACGAGCACGCAGACGGAGCCCGCCCGCGCCACAAGAGACCGGCTCAGTTGAGAGAGGCAGCGCAACCCGTACCCTTTCCCGCGCTCCTCCGGATGAACGTACAGACCCTCCAGGTAGATCACTTCGGGCGTGTCGGAGATGATGTCGGCTTTGAAGATCAGCCTCTCACCCTCGGCCCAGACCCACACCCTCCCCTGCTCGACGCGGCGCACGCAGCGACGGCGAAAGCCCACGGGGTCGGCCTCCAGCGGGTTGACGCCGCTCTCTTCGTAGGCCAGTTGCGCCTGCACCTGCATCACCGGCTCAAGATGTTCCGACGATGCCTGGCGCAGGCCGTCCACCTGTTCGCGCACTTCGGCGGGCCAACGCAGCTCTAACAGCAGTTCGCGGCAAGCCAGACGCGGCGACTGGCCCGCCGCCGAGTAATAGTTCCAGAAGTGCTGTATCTTGTCCCGCTCGCCCATGATGACGTGCGCCCGCCGGTACTCTTGCGCGAGCCTCGCGAACGCCCTCAGCGAGGCTTCGCTGCGCGCCTCGACGAGCGTCGCGTGGCCAATCAAGGCGACCCCTTCGAGGTAGCCTTTCGCGTCCCGGCAGGCGTAGAAGGAGCCGCGGTTCAGGCGACTCACCAGGCCGTTGTCGCGGATGAGCCCGGCCATGAAGACGGTGTGCAGGGGGCGCGACGCGAGGAAGGTGAGGACTTCCTCCCGCTGCTGATTGATGACGGGATGAATCTTTAATGGCGTGGTCGAGAGCCACGCCATCCGCGACTCGGTCGGGGCGACTTTGCTCAGTGCGCCGGAGTAGGACATGCACTCTCCCTCTGAGGTCTAAAAGGTGGCCGACGGGCCGCGCGGCATCCGCTCAGGTCGTGCAGACGCCGCGCTTATGCTCCTCAGCGATCCGGCACGCTCTCCATTGACGGCGTATTGTCTCCGCCCCGCATCGCGGAGAACGCCTGCCAGGTGAAGTCGCCGAGGATCACCCCGTCGCCGAGAATCACGCCATCTCCTAAGATGACGCCGTCGCCAAGGATCACTCCGTCGCCGAGGATGACTCCCGTGCTACAGAAGACCGCGCCGTCGCCGAGGAGAAGGCCGTTGCTGGTCAGAATCTGGTCGCCGAGGATGACGCCGCTCGTCATCATGCTCATGTCGCCGAGAATGACTCCGTCGCCGAGGATCACGCCCAGCCGGTAGACCGACTGGTACTTGCTGATGAGGTCGGAGCCGACGGCGTAAGTGTGGTCAAGCATGATGCCCTGCGCCCAGGGGAAGGTGTGTCCCGCGATTGTGGTCTGCGGCGTCGGCAGGGTTATCGTCCTCAAGAGGGGCGCGCCCAGGGGCGTCTCGGCGGACAGGTCTGTGCGCACGAGCTTCGCCAGCCGCACGGCCCCTTCGACGTTGAGCTGGCCCGCGCCCTGCTCGAAGAAGTTGAAGCCGGGGAACTGCTGCGCCGTGTACATGAGGATGGCTTTCACCATGTTCGGCGTCAGGCGCGGGTTAGCCTGAATGAGAAGCGCCGCCGCGCCCGACGCCGCAGCAGCCGACATGGACGTGCCGTTGAGGCGCATCATCTTTCGGCGCACGTTGTTGCTGACCCCTGCGTCGAGGTCGGGGTTTTGGCTGACGAGCAGGTTCTCTTTCGCCTCCGCCGCAATCATACGGTTGCCGGGAGCGACCAGGTCGGGCTTAATCAGGTTGTCGTAGTGTCGAACGCCCGCCTCGTCGGTCGTGTAGCCGCGCGTCGGGCCGCGCGAGCTGTAAGTCGTCACCGCGTCATCAGAGCGCGCGTCAGTCCCGTAGGTGTTCGAGGCCCCGACGGTGAGGGCCGAGGGCTCGTCGGCGGGCGAGTGGATCATCCCATAAACCTTCCGGCCGCCCTCGGTCTTGCCGTTGTTGCCCGCTGCGGCCACAACGACCAGACCAGCGTCCACGAGGCGGCGGACGGCGCGGCAGACGGGGTCTTCCGCGTACGACTCCAACGCGGGCATGCCGAGACTCATGTTGACGACGCGGATGTTGTAGTCCGCGCGGTGCCGCATTACCCAGTCGAGCGCGCCCAGCACGCCGGAGACCGTGCCGACGCCCTGCGCATTCAGCACGCGCAGGTTGATGAGGTCGGCGTTCCGAGCGATGCCGGCGTAAGCGCCTTGTGCAACGTCGTCGCCGCCCGCAGCGATGGAGGCGGCGTGTGTGCCGTGGCCGTAAGGGTCGTCGGTGCGATTCTCGCCGGTGAAGTCCACGCTCACCTTGACGCGGGATTTTTTGTTCTTCCCGAACGAGACGTGATTCGTATCTATGCCCGAATCTATCACGGCTATCCCGACGCCAGTGCCGTCAAGAGCGTGTGTCTCGCTCTCCTCGCCCCTCTGCCGCTGCGGTGCGTCCGCGCCGGTCGTCGTCGTGAGGTGGCCGAAGGGTCTCACCTCACGGTCTGAGGTGACGTAGGAGACTTCGTCGTAGGAGGACAGCTCGTCGAGCGCGTTCTGTGGCACCTCGACGGCGAGCCCGTTCAAAGTCTTGAAATCACCCTTGAGCCTGACGTTACTGCGCCGCAACAGAGCGTTCAATTCACGCCCCGGCTCGCCGTCGAGCTGAACGACTACTCTGACGGCCTCGTCGCCGGCGCGGACGGCCGCGGCGCGCTCGCGGACTTCAGCCGATAATTTGCCGCGCCCGGTTCGACGCCCAACCTTCCGCGCGCCGTCTCGTCCCGAACCTTTGCCGGACTGTGCCCCGGCGACGTCTGCGCCCAGCATCCCCACGGTTAGACCAAGCGAAAGGGACACGACGGCTATCAATGCGATCAAGCAAGACCTTCTCATTAATTCAACCTCGAAAAAATGTCAGCATGTTTTTCATCAGCCGCGCCTCACAGACGGAGGAACGACCCTAGTACATGAGGAAGCGCCGGGGCGTGAAAGGCTTTGGATCAGACAGACACTTCGGCTTGCCCGTGATCCACAACCGGATCACAGGTTGTGAGGCGCAGTAGACTGATGCGTTCGGGGGCGAACGCCGCGCGCGACGCGAACTCGTCGGGCATTTCCCCACGCGCTATGACATCTGGCCCGTGCAGGAGCAGCGCTTCGGGGCCGCCGGTGCTAACCGCCTCGCAGAAGGCGTCCACGACGACCGGGTCGAATTGCTTCCCCGCCTCGTTTCGAAGTTGGGCGATGGCCGCGTCGTCGGTATACGCTTGGCAGAACGGACGCGGGCTGGTCATCGCGTCGTAGGCGTCGGCGACGAGGATGATGCGCGAGGCGAGCGGGATGCGCTCGCCTTCCAGGCCATCGGGGTAGCCCGAGCCGTCGAAATGCTCGTGGTGATGCCGGACGGCGTCCGCAATGTCGGCTATCTCCGGAACCCCGCCGAGGATGCGCGCGCCGCGCTCTGAGTGGAGGCGGACGACGGCGCGCTCCTCGTCGGTAAGCGCGCCGTGCTTGAGGAGGAGACTCTCAGGAGTCCCGATCTTGCCGATGTCATGCAGGAAGGCGGCGAGCGAGACCTCTTCGAGCTTCGCAACGTCCAGACCCAATTGGCGACCGATGACCAAAGCAAACCCGCTCACGCGACGCGCGTGGTCGTAGACGTACTCATCTTTGGCTTCGAGCGCGCCGGCGATGGCGCGCACGACGCCGCGCGTCATCTCTTGCAGGCGCAGCGAGAGCCGCCCGTTAGCCTGCTCAAGCTCGTAGCGCGACTTCTTCGTCTCGTAGTGCTCCAGGGCGCGCTCCACCGTGAGGCGGAGTTCGTCGTTGTTCCAGGGCTTGGTCACGTACTTGTAGACGTGGCCGCAGTTGATGGCCTCGACGAGCGCGCTCACATCCGTGTAGCCTGTGAGGATGATCCTGACCATGTGAGGTCTGAGGCTGACGGTGCGCTTTAGAAGCTCGATGCCGGTCATGCCTGGCATCCGCTGGTCGGTTATAAGCAGCGCCACGTCGTGCCGTCCGAGGAGTTCAAGCGCCTCGTGCCCCGACGCCGCGGCGATCACCTCGTAATCCCGGCGGAAGAGCCTTTCGAGCAGGCGCAGGTTGGCCGGCTCGTCATCGACTATCAAAATTTTGTAGGACATGCGGACTCCGTTCTAATAAATGTATGAGGACTTTGTGCTGAGCCGGTCGGGCCGTTCGCCGTCGCCCGGCTTGGCGTCGATGGGTATCTTGACGGTAAACGTTGTGCTGGAGCCTTCGCGGCTCTCGACTTCTATCGTGCCGCCGTGGCGCTCGACGATTGAGTACGTGACGGACAGGCCGAGGCCCGTCCCTTCGCCGACGGGCTTGGTGGTAAAGAAGGGGTCGAAGATTTTCTTCAGGTGTTCGGGCGCGATGCCGTGCCCCGTGTCGCTGACCCGGACGGCCACCGCCTGCCCTTCCCGCCGGGTGGCGACGCGCACTTCGCCGCCGCTCACAGCCTGCGCGGCGTTGGCGAGCAGGTTCATCCAGACCTGGTTGAGCTGGCCCGCGTAGCAGTCCACGAGCGGCAGTTCGCCGTAATCGCGGTGCAGCGCGACTTGGCCGGAAGTGTAGTAGCGCGAGAGCAGGCGGATGGTCGCGTCGAGTCCTTCGTGGATGTCAACCTTCTTGAAGTCGGCTTCGTCCAGACGCGAGAAGGTGCGTAAGTTTTGCACCACGTCGCGGATGCGCTCGGCGCCGTCGTGGCAATCACTGATGATCGAACACAGGTCGTCGAGCGTGTTCGCGTAGTCAATCTCGTCTTTGATGAGGCCGACCTGTGCTGCCTCCTCCGCCGGCAACGAGGCCGTTTCGTAGAACCTCAAAAGTCGCTCCAGGCCCGCCGCACACTCCTTCAAGATTTCCATGTTGCCGAAGATGAAGCCGGCCGGGTTGTTGAGTTCGTGCGCGACGCCTGCGGCCAACTGCCCGAGCGACGCCATCTTCTCGGCGTGAACGATCTGCGCCTGAACCCGTTCGAGCTTCTCTTTACTCTCGCGGAGTTCCTCGTTGCGCCTCTCCAGATCGAGCTTGGAGCGGCGCGCGGCGCGCAACAGCGCGCGCCGCTCCAGCGCGCGCTCGACCGTCAGCTCAAGCACGTCCAGGTCGCACGGCTTGACGAGATAATCAAAGGCGCCGAGGCGCACCGCGTCCAGCACACGCTGAGTGCGACTGATGCCTGAGACCATGACGACGGCCGTCTCCGGGAAGCTCTCCATGATTTTGCGTAAAAGTTCGATGCCGCCCAGTCCCGGCATCTGCACGTCCGCGATTACGAGCGCGAAAGGCTCGCGGGCGAGGCGGGTCATGGCTTCGTTGCCGTCGGCCGCGGTCGCGCAGCAGTAGCGTTCGCCGAGGCAATCGGCGAACAACTTGCGCACCGGCCCTTCGTCGTCAACGATGAGGACGCGCCGGTCGTCTTCATCCGGCGAGTAGAGATGTGCACGCGGCGCGACTGACGCCGGGGCTTGGCCGAGTGGATACGTCATCAGATGATATTCACTTTCAACAGCAACGATCTCTTGCCCCGAACACAGCGTTTCGCTTGCGGCACCGGGCCCGCCTCGCACCGCATTCAGCATGAGCCGTGCCAGAGCGTGTGATAAATCGGAGTGGGAGTCAGACAGTTAAGCGGGTGCGGGAAAAACTCAGGCCCCCTCCGGGTGCTGCACTCGTGGGGCACTCGACAGGCAACGCGCGACCGGCAAACTGCCGGGATCGGCTGCCAGTTTTACAGGGAAGAATGCCGGTGGTGAGGCCAGCCTCTGGCGCGCGAAAAGGTAGTCACGGGGAGAAGGTTCTACGTTCGTCCGCGTTCTCCGCCGCCCGATTCTCTGGCCGCGTGACCGGCGGCGAGGTTGTGCCGCTTAATCATCCGGTCGAGCGTCTTCGGGTCAACGCTCAGAAGGCGCGACGCCGCCTGCTTGTTCCCGCCCGTGTGGGCTAACACACGCGCCACGTAGCGACCCTCCATCTCCGACAGTGAGGGCCACTCTTCGTTACTTCCGCTGGCGGTCGTTCGCTGCTGTGGGGAATCCGCAGCGGAGTATTGCTGTATCAGCGCCGGCAGGTCTTCCGGGCGCACCGCGTGGTCGCAGAGGGTGGCGGCGCGTGCCATGACGTTCTCCAGCTCGCGTATGTTGCCGGGCCACGGGTAGGTTTCGAGCAGGTAGATCGCCTTGCGCGTGAAACTCACGGGCGGGTCGCCCGGCGCACGCAAGGCGGCGGCGAAATGCCTTGCGAGCGGGAGGATGTCTTCGCGCCGCTCCCTGAGTGGCGGAAGATGTATCGTCATCGCGTTCAGCCTGTAGAGCAGGTCTTGACGAAAGCGCCCCTGCCGCACCTCCTCTTCCACGTCACGGTTCGAGGCGGCGATGACGCGCGCGTTGACGCGGATAACCTGGTTCGAGCCGACGCGGCGCACCTCGCCCTTCTGCAATGCGCGCAGCAGCTTGACCTGAAACGCGGGGGGAGTCTCCGTAATCTCGTCGAGAAAGATCGTGCCGCCCGCCGCTTCTTCAAAGAGGCCGCCCCGGTCGCGTTCAGCGCCGGTGAACGAGCCGCGCACATGGCCGAACAATTCCGACTCGATCAGCTCTGCCGGGAGCGCGCCGCAGTTGACCGCGACGAAGGATTGGTTTGCCCGCGCGCTGTGGCGATGGATGGCGTCGGCCACGACCTCTTTGCCCGTCCCCGACTCGCCCGTAATCAGTACGGGCAGGTTGGTCGGCGCGACGCGACCGACAAGTTTCATCACCTCGACGAAGGCCGGGCTGCGCCCGACGAGCGTAATGTCGGAGGCGTAGGCCGGCACGGAAGATTTGTCGGCATCCGACGCGGGCCGCGCCAGCCGCTCGATGCGCTGACGGACGGACGAAGAGAGCGCGCAGACCTGCTCGACGCCGAAGGGCTTCAACAGGTAGTCGTAGGCGCCCCCGGCAGTCGCGCCGAGCGCGCCAGCCGCCGACCCCCGCCCCGTCATCAAAACCACCTGCGCGCGGGGTTGCTCCTCGGCGAAGCGCCGCAGCACGGCGTAGCCGTCCGCGCCCCCGAGAAGCACGTCGCAGAAGACGAGCGACCATTGCTGCTCGCCCAGTAGATCGAAGGCGTGCTCGGCCGTCTCCGCCTCGCACACCTCCCAGCCCTCCTCCCGCAGCGCCTCGGCCACGAAGCGGCGCACCCCCGGCTCGTCGTCAATCACCAGCGCCTTCATGTTTACTGTCACCCGACCAAGCTCCTCGCGCGCTCCAACACCCGACGCATCTCTTCCTCCGTCCACGGCTTGACGACGAAGGCGTGGATGACGCCGGCCCCGACCTCCCTGACGACGTCCCCTACCGTGATCGCCCCCGTCAACAATACGCGGTAGCTCGCCGGGTGCGCCCCGGCCACTTCGCGCAGGAACTCTTTACCGCTGATCTCCGGCATCATCTGATCGCTGATGACGATGTCCGCCGGATGCTCCGCGAGCGAGCGCCGCGCCTCGGCGAGTGTGGCCTCGGTGCGCACGTCATACTCGCCGTCGAACATCTCGCGGAACACCTTCAGGCAACCCTCATCGTCGTCCAGGTAAAATATTGTTCGTCTCAACTTCTCTATCTCCGCCGTGACGGTAATAAGCCGTCGGCCGTTCATGCCCGTCGCGGGCCGCGGGGTTAATCGCGCTGGTTATTGTTCTTGTTGGAGCATTGCTTCGAACTCGTCCGCCGGGACGGGCCGGTTGAACAGGAAGCCTTGTATCTCATCGCACCCGAGGCGGCACAGCATGTCCCGCTGCTCGGCGGTCTCCACGCCCTCGGCCGTCACACTCAGTCTCAGGTCGTGGGCCAGCGTGACGATCCCTTTCAGGAGCGCGGCGCGCCGGGGGTGGGTCGTGGCGTCGCGGACGAACGAGCGGTCGATCTTCAAAGTGTCGATGGGCAGATCAATCAGGTAGCTCAGGGAAGAATAGCCCGTGCCGAAATCGTCAACCGCAATCTTGACCCCCAGCTCGCGCAATGAGCCCAGCGTCTCTATAGCCCGCACGGCGTCTTTCACCAGAGAGCTTTCGGTCAACTCCAACTCAAGCCACTGCGGGTCGAGCCCCGCCTCACTCAACACCTGCACCATGCTCTCCGAAAGGAACCGTTGTTGGAACTGTCGCGCGGACAGATTGACCCCCACGCGTAGGGGGCGAAAGCCGGCCTCCTGCCAAGACCTGTTCCGGGCGCAGGCCGTCCGCAAGACCCATTCGCCGAGCGGCACGATGAGGCCCGTCTCTTCGGCGAGCGGGATGAACTCCATCGGCGGGATGAGCCCGAGTTCGGGGTGCCGCCAGCGCACGAGCGCCTCCGCGCCGCTGATTCGCATCGCGCCCGCGTCCCCCGCGGCGGAGAGGCGGTATTGCGGTTGGTAATAGAGGACGAACTCCTCGCGCTCCAGGGCGCGGCGCAGGTCGCTTTCCAGCGACAGGCGCGTGAGAGCTTCGGCGTTCATGCCCGCCGTGTAGAACTCGTAGACGCCGCCGCCGTGCTCGCGCGCGCGGCGGAGAGCGGCGCCGGCGTTGCGGAGCAGCGTCTCGGCTTCCCGGCCGTCGCCCGGGGAGAGACTGATGCCGATGCTCGCCGTCAGATACAATTCGTAGCCGTTGACGTTAAATGACGGCCCGAAGCTTTCGCGTATCCGGTAGGCGATTCGGACGGCGTCGCGCGGGCCCGCGACGCGCGGCACGAGCAGGGCGAACTCGTCGCCCCCTAACCGCGCGACCGTCACAGACTCCCCGACGCAGTCGTACAGCCTCTCGGCCACCTCCCGCAGCAGCCGGTCGCCCACCTGGTAGCCCAGCAACTCGTTGATTTTTTTGAATTCGTCGAGGTCGAGGAACATCAGGGCCGACGACCCGCCGTCGTCCCGTTCGAGCGCCTGCGCCAGACAGTCTTCGAATAGCGCGCGGTTGGGCAGCCCCGTCAGCGTGTCGTAGTAGGCGGCGTGATCCAGTTCCGCCGTGCGCTGGCGGAGCAGCTCTTCGAGATAGCTTTCGTGGCGGCGCTTCGCCAGGCGAAGCGCGTGGTGTTCGAACGCGCGGCGCACCGCCGCTTCGACGTGGTCGAGGTCGAAGGGCTTCGTGACGTAGTCGAACGCGCCGGCGCGCATGGCGCGGATGGCGCTCTCTATGTTCTGCTCGCCGCTGATCATGACGACCACCGTGTCGGGCGCCAGCTCGGCCACGCGCGGCAGCATGTCGAGCCCGGAGAGCCCGCCCATCCTGATGTCGCTCAGGACGAGCGCGAACTCCTCCGCGCCGAGGAGTTGAAGCGCCTCTTCGGCGGAAGAGACTTCGCGGCACTCGTAGTCGTAGCGCAACAGTTCGCGCAGCACGTCGCGGACTTGCCGGTCGTCGTCGGCTACAAGGATGCGCGCCCGCGGGCCTTCGCCCGCGGCCCGTGACTGTGTCTGTGTCCCTCTTACTCCGTCCACCTCATGCCCCCCCGCCGTCCAACACCTCGCGCACTTTGCGCCCCAGCCCCTCGACGGTGTACGGCTTCTGAATCAGCGCCGCCCCGTACTTCTCCGTCAGCACTTCCGACTTGACGAACCTGTCCTGCACCGTGTCAATGCTGTAGCCCGTCATGAAGATGACAGGCACACCGTTGCCCAGCGCGCGGATGCGCTCGTAGGCTCCCTGCCCGCCCAGGCGCGGCATCACCACGTCGAGCAGCAGCAGGTCAACCCGCCCCCGCGCCGCCGCATACATCTCCACCGCCTCTTCGCCGTCCTTCGCCAGCAGCACCTTGTAGCCGAAGCCTTCGAGCACGTCTTTCACCAGCCTGCGCAGGGCCTCCTCGTCCTCGGCGACGAGGATCGTCTCCGTCCCGCCGAGGATCGGCTGCTGCTCCGGCGCGCTATTCTCTTCGGCCTCTCCGTCGGCCACTGGCAGGTAGACTTTGAAGGTCGTGCCCTGACCGGGTTCGCTGTAGACGTTGATGTGCCCATCGTGCTGCTTGACGATGCCGTAGATCATCGCGAGGCCGAGGCCCGTCCCCTTACCCACGCCCTTCGTCGTGAAGAACGGCTCGAAGATGCGCTCGCGCGTGGCGGCGTCCATCCCTGTGCCCGTGTCGCTTACTGTGATCTCGACGTAGCGCCCCGGACGGGCGTAGGAGTGTTGGTGGCAGTACGACTCGTCGAGCACGGCTTTGTGCGTCTCGATGGTGAGCCGGCCCCCGCCGGGCATGGCGTCGCGCGCGTTGACCGCGAGGTTCAACACCACCTGCTCGATCTGCGCGGGGTCGGCGTAGACCGGCGGGAGGTCGGGTGACTCCTTGACGTGCACCTCCACGTCCTCGCCGATGATGCGGCGCACCATCTTCATGATCTCGCCGACCGTGTCGTTGAGGCTGATCGTTCGACGTTCGAGATGCTGCCTGCGGCTGAAGGCGAGAAGCTGGCTCGTCAGCTTGGCCGCGCGCTCGGCCGCCTCCCTGATCTCGTCGAGCCGCTGGCGCAGTGGGTCTTCCGTCGCGAGACGGCGTGCGGCCAGTTGCGTGTTGCCGAGGATGGCGGTCAGGAGGTTGTTGAAGTCGTGCGCGACGCCGCCGGCGAGCATGCCGATGGCCTCCATCTTCTGCGACTGGCGGAGTTGTTCTTCGAGCTGTTTACGCTCGCTGATGTCGCGGGCGATGCCCTGCACGCCGACCGCGACCCCGTCCTGGAAGACGAGCCTGCTGCTGACCTCGACTGCGACGCGGCGTCCGTCCTTCGAGATGATCTCCAGGTCGTAGACGGTTTTGTCCTCGCCGGCGAGTTTCTGGGCGATCATTTGGCGCGCCTTCTCAAAGTGCTCGGGCGCGACGATCTGCGCGACATTCATCCCCAAGGCCTCTTCCCGCGTGTAGCCTGTTATTTGCTCGCCCGCTTTGTTGATCGAGATGTATTTGCCCTCCAAGTCCTGCGAGTAGATGATGTCGCGGGCGTTCTCCACCAGATCGCGGTAGCGCTCCTCGCTCTCCCTCAACTCCTGTTCGGCCCGCTTGCGGTCGGTGATGTCTTCGGCGATGCCCGCGATGCGGTAGGTCGCGCCCGACTCGTCTTTGACCGGGAACCCGCGGTCCCAAATCCAGCGCACCCGGCCGTCGGGTCTGACGATCCGGTACTCGATCTCGAACCCCCGCCACTGCTCCGTCTCCATGACGCTGACGGTGCGCTGCCGGTCCTCCGGATGGATCGCGTCCAGAAACGACCTCGGCTCCTTGTAGGCAATCTCCCTCGTCATACCCCAGACGCTCTCGTACGCGGGGCTGACGTAGAGGATTTCTTCGATACCAGGCGTCCTCATCCAGAAGACTTCACGGATATTCTCCGCCAGTTGGCGGAAACGCTCCTCCGACTCGCGCATGGCTCTTTCGGTCTGCCGGCGGTCGTAAGCCGTCCGCAGCATGTCGGCCAGCGTGTTGACGAGCGCGCGCTCTTCGGCGAGGAACGGCCCCTCGGCTGCGGGCGGGCGGCGCTCGGTGTAAACGACCTCAATGCTGCCGGGCTGACCGTCGGCGGTCGTGAAGTCGGCGCGCAGGGCCGATGGCGAGTCGGAGAAGCCCGGCCCCGAGGCCGATGTCCGGCCGAGGCTGACGCGGGCGGTCGCCACCTCGGCGTGCTGAAAGGCGGGCCGCAAGATTTCGGCCAGTTGCCGCACGACCGTCGCGGTGTCGGCCCACTCCCGCTGGAGGAGGCGTGCCGCTTCGTGCAGCGCCATCAACTCCTTGACGCGCTCGGCTAGGTCGCGCAGCAGCTTTCGGTTCTCTTCCTCCGCGCGCTTGCGCTCGGTGACGTCGCGGGCGATCCAGACGACCAAATCCTCCGACATCGGCGAGACGCTGCCGTCGAACCAAACTTCGGCCCCCGCGATTTGCAGACTGTATTCGACACTCTGCATCCGGCCTTCCGCCAGTGCGCGGCGGATGTGTCCGAGAAAAAAGTCTGCCTGCTCTTTCGGAAACACCTCGTGCAGACGCTTGCCGATCATCTCAGCCGATGGCTTATATAAATAAGTGGGGCTGGTCGGCGCGATTCTTTGAAAACGCCCTTCGGCGTCAAGCACGAGGATCACGTCACTTATCGCCGCGAAGAGCGCGCGCAGCTCCGCCTCGGACGCCTTGAGCGAGTCTTCGGCAACCTTGCGCGCCCGGCGGTTGTCGGCCTCGTGCAGCTCGCGCTCGATGGTCGGGGCGAGGCGCACGAGGTTGTCTTTCATCAGGTAGTCGTGCGCCCCGGCGCGCATGGCCTCGACCGCGACCGCTTCGCCGACGGTGCCCGAGATGATGATGAAAGGGATGTCTAGCCCCGTCTCTTTCAGGAGCGCCAGCGCGGCGAGCGCGTTGAACTGCGGCATCGAGTAGTCGCAGAGAATGACATCCCACCCCTGAGACTCAAGCGCGGCCCTCATCGCCTCCGCCGTCTCCACGCGCTCGGAGACGAGGTCGTAGCCCGCGCGCGCGAGGTGGCGCGTGAGGAGCGCCACGTCCCGCTCCTGATCCTCGACGTTTAATACTCGTAAGGTTCTCTTCATGCTCGGATGTTTATTCGGCGGGCGCGGCCCAATTCAGAACCAGCCAGTACAACCCCAACTGTTTCGTCGCCTCCATAAACTGCTCGAAGTCCACCGGCTTGCGGACGTAGCTGTTCGCCCCGAGGTTGTAGCTCTTGATGAGGTCTTCTTCTTCGCCCGAGGAGGTGAAGACGACCACCGCGAGACGCCTGGTGCGCTCGTCGGCTCGTATCTTTCGCAAGACTTCTAAGCCGTCCACCTTGGGCAGTTTCAAATCCAACAGGACTAGTTGCGGTAGCTCCAGCGTCGTCTGCTCGCCGTGCACTCCGGTGCCGAAGAGGTAGTCGAGCGCCTCGACCCCGTCATGCGCGACGACGACCTCGTTGACGATGTTGCTCTTCTCGAAGGCGCGAAACGTTAAGGCCGCGTCTCTGGGATTGTCTTCCACCAACAGGATCACTTTGTTCTTCATGTTCAAGCCCCTTGAAATCCGGGGAGTGTGAAGTAGAAGGTCGCCCCCTGATCTATTGCGCCCTCGGCCCAGACCCGTCCTCCGTGGCGATTGACGATGCGCTGGACGGTCGCGAGCCCGATCCCTGTGCCCTCAAACTCCTCGCCGCTGTGGAGGCGCTGGAACGTGCCGAATAATTTTTTTACGTAGGCCATGTCGAACCCCGCCCCGTTGTCGCGGACGAAATAGACGGTCTCGCCGCCCTTCCGTTCACAGCCAACAGCGATCTCCGCCCGTTCCCGTCGAGAGGTGAACTTCCAGGCGTTCCCCAGCAGGTTATCGAGCACGACGCGCAACAGGCGCCTGTCGCCGTGCGCCGAGAGTCCTTCCTCGATACTGACGGCGACTGCCCGCCCCGCGTCCGCCTTTTGCAATTCGGCCACGACCGCACGCGCCAGCTCGCTCAGGTCAACGACCTCCCTTCGCATCTCGCTTCTGGTCACGCGCGCGAGTTGCAGCACGTCGTCAATCAACTGCGCCATCTCCCGGCTCGCGTCGCACACCTGTTGCAGGTAGCCCTTGCCCCCCTCGTCCAGCTTATCGGCATAATCTTCGAGGAGCGCCTGGCTGAAGCCGTTGATGTGGCGCAGGGGCGCGCGCAGGTCGTGCGAGACGGAGTAGGAGAAGGCTTCTAATTCTCTGTTCGCGGCCTCAAGCTGAGCCGTCCGCTCGGCGACCCGCTGCTCAAGCTCCTCGTTGAGTCTCCGAATCTCTTTTTCCGCCTGCTTGCTTTTCGTGATGTCGTTGTTAACGACGAGCACAGCTCTCGGCTTATCATGCTCGTCCCGGTGAAGCACCCAGTGGCTCGCGACCACGATGGGCTTGCCGTCCCGCCGGGTCTGGACAAGTTCACCCTCCCAGTGGCCGTAAGCGAAGAGCTTGGCGTTGATCTCCTCAAGGGGCTGCGGGAACTCCGTGCGCAGAAGGGAGTGAGAAACTTTCCCGAGGGCTTCTTCCTGACGCCAGCCGTACATCTGCTCCGCGCCGCTGTTCCAGAAGACGATGCGGGCGCTCAGGTCGCGTATTAACACGGGCGCCAGGTCAAGGATTTTCGCCTGCTCTCTGAGCGCCTCTTCCGCGCGCTTGCGCTCGGTAATGTCGCGCGCGATTTTTGACGCGCCGATAATGCGCCCCTGCGCGTCTTTCAGCGGCGAGACGGTCAGCGATACGTCTACGCGAGTGCCGTCTTTGCGCAGGCGCACAGTCTCGTAATGATCCACGCTTTCGCCGCGTTTGATCTGTTCGATAATGCGCGGCTCTTCATCGGGCAGATCCGGGGGGATCAGCATCGTCACCGATCGCCCGACGACTTCGGCGGGCGTGTAGCCGTAAAGCCGTTCGGCCGCCGGATTCCAACTGAGGATCGTGCCGTCCAGATTCTTACCGATGATCGCATCGTTCGAGCTTTCGATGATGGCGGCCAACAGCGACAACTTCTCTTCAGTGCGCTGGCGCTCGGTGATGTCGCGCATGATGACGGTGTAGAGCTTCTGCCCACCGGCCTCGACCTGCGAGATCGAAGCCTCCACGGGGAACTCCTCGCCGTCGGCGCGTAGCCCGTAAACGGCACGCGCGCCGGCCATCGCGCGCGTCGTGACGCCCGTCCGGCCGAAGGACTGGATGTGTGCGGTATGGGCTGTGCGAAAACGTTCGGGGATGAAGCGGTCGAGCTGCTGCCCGATGGCCTCGGAGGCTGCGCAGCGGAACATTTTTTCGGCGGCGCGGTTGAACAACAGGATGCGCTGCCCTTCGTCAACGGTGATGATGGCGTCCATCGCCGAGTCAACGATCCCGGCCAGCCGGGCCTGACTCTCACGCAGCGCCTCTTCGGTGCCGGCGCGCTCGATAAGCCGGGCCACTGTGGTAATCAGGCGCATCGGATCGTACGGCGCTTCCAGATAGTCGTCGGCCCCGGCCCTTAACCCTTCGAGCACACTTTCGCTATCTTTGCGGACGGCGCTAACCAGAAGCACGGGCGTCGTGCGCAGGTCGGGGAGGCTGCGTATTAAACGGCACATCTCGATGCCGTCCACGCGCGGCATCGAGACATCGCTGACGATCAGGCGTGGGCGCTCGGCCCGCGCGATTTCAAAACCTTCCTGCCCGTCAGAAGCGGTTAAGACTCGATAACCGGATTGGCGCAGAAGGTGTCTCATCATCTCCAGTAAATCCGGCACGTCGTTCACTACCAAAACCGTGTCTTTCGCTTTTCTCTCTGTAATGGGAGATTCCCCCTCGACGGGCGAGCCGCGACCCGCGCCCGACGGTCGGGGCTGCGCGGGGAGGGTGCTGACGGACGTGATATGCTGGCCGTGTGGGTCTCGGATGTTACTACTCTGTGAAGTCACGAATCCTAAAACTTTTCTCGAATCTATTCAGGGTGAACGTCCCGGGACATATTGATGTGAAGAGGCGTGGGAGTGTGCCTGCCCGGGCTAATCCCATGCCTCCGGACACGATCCGGTGCAGTCGGGCGCAGCTTGACGGATCGTGCCCTTTGCGGCGCGGCAGCTCACCCCCCGTCTGCCCATCGCAATCGTTCATGTTCCGGAGAGTTTTTCCTTCGGTAACATGAAACTTCTAGCATACAGGCCGCGGACGTTAGTGAGTATCAAGGTAGCTGTGATTCTTTTACCCCGGACTGCCCTAGAGGTTTGTCATTACTTGCACTACAAACCCCGGGGTCATCGGGCGGGGGCTAACTTCAATTTGGGCATCGGGCGGGGGGTACGAGCGGGCGGGCTAATCGGAAGTGAGGGCCGTTCTCGCGGGCTTAATCTACCAACTTGTTTTGGATGGCGTAGTAGGTGAGTTCGGCGTTGGTCTTCATCCCCATCTTCTCAAGGATGCGCGCACGGTAGGTGCTGATCGTGTTGTCGCTGAGTGAGAGCAGGTCGGCGACCTCCCCGACCGTCTTCCCGGAGGCGAGCAGCCTCAACACCTCGAACTCCCGGTCGGACAGGGTCTCGTGGGGCGGGCGGTCTGTGTCACGCCTGAGGTCGAGGACGAGTTTCTCGGCGAGCGCGGGGCTGACATACGTCCCCCCCTCCATGACTTTGTTGATCGCCTTGACCAACTCCGCCCGCGGGCTGTCTTTGGTGACGTAACCGGCGGCCCCCGCCCTGAAGGCGCGCCGCGCGAATTGCTCCTCGGAGTGCATGCTGAGGACCAGCACGGGGAGTTTGGGGCGTATCTGTTTCAACTCTTTCAAGACTTCCAACCCGCTTCTGCCGCCGAGGGAAAGGTCCAGCACGACGACATCCCAGTCCTCGTCGCGCACGAGCCGGAGCGCCTCATGGACGTTGCTCGCCTCTCCGAAGGTCGCCGTGCCGGGTTGCTTGTCGAAGACGCGCTTCACGCCATCCCGGAGGACTTCATGGTCATCAACGATCAGGATTTTTTTCATCGCCGCGTCTCACATCCGATCCTGCCATGTGTTTGTCATGAAGGTGCCGCCACTATTTTATACGACGTTTCCGGTTACTCACTCATCCGGAGATTGGGATTCGCACGGTAAGCACAGTGCCTTCCCCTTCCACCCCGGTGATCTCAACCTTCCCCCCGGCGAGATGGGCTCGCTCCCGCATCCCCAGAAGGCCGAGTGTCCGTTGGCCCGATTTCTCTTCTTCCGTAATTCCCCTCCCGTTGTCGCTGATCTTCAGGACGAGTTCCCCGTCCTCCTCCTTCATCGTAATGTCAACCCTGTCGGCGCGCGCGTGCCGCAGGACGTTGGTCAGGGCTTCCTGAAAGATGCGGAAGACGGCCGTTGACTGCTCCCGGCTCAAATCGAGGTTATCCCGTGGGCAAACGCAATTGAAAATGATCCCTGTTCGCTCCTGGAATTGACGCGCCTGCCATTCAATCGCTTCGACCAGGCCGAGGTCATCCAGAGCTAACGGCCGCAGTTCCGAGGCAATCCTTCTGACGGTATTTACCGTCGCATCAGTCAGCCTCAGCATGGCCGATATCTTCTCCCGCAGGGCCGCGAGTTGCGACGGCTCCGCCGACTCCGAAATGACTTCGTTGACCTCTTCCAAGTCCCATCTGAGACTTGAGAGTGCCGCTCCCAATTCATCGTGAATCTCGCGCGCGATGCGCGTCCCTTCCTCTTCTCTGGCTGATTCGAGGCTCGCGGAGAGCGCGCGCAACTGTTCACTTGTCGCCCTAAGATGCTCTTCCGCCCGCTTGAGCTCGGTGATGTCGCGGTAGATCGCGTACGCCTCGATCTGCCCGCCGGGTAAGGTGACGGGCACGTGGACGATGGAGACGTACAGGCGGCTGGCGTCCTTGCGTTGGCGGACGCCCTCCGCATCCACCCGCTGCCCGCGCGCCAGCATGTCCAGGTATTTTTGAACCTCATGCCGCGCCTCGTCGGGCACGATTAACTCGCCGAGCCGTCGCCCCTGTGCCTCTTTCGCGCCGTAGCCAAAAACACGTGTGAACTCCCTGTTCACACGGACTACCGTGGCGTCGGCGCTCATTAAGACTACGGCCTGCGGCGCCTGCTCGAACAACTCGTCGAGCAGCGTCCTCTGCTTCCGAAGCCGATCTACCACCGAGGTCAGCAGGGCGACGACGAGAACCATCACGGGTACGATGCTGACGCCGAGGACGCCGAGGGAAAAGACGTTCACGGCGCGAGATAAGTCTTGAACCTCGCCGGTGTACGTGAAGGTGAGGGCGGCCATCGCGGTGTAATGCATGACCGGGTTGGCCGACCCTCGAAGCCATGCGCTCGCGTGGCGTCGCCAGCGGCCACCCGTGCTGTCGCCCGGAAAGAGAAAGGCCATCACTAAGGCCATCACTACCGCCAACAGGGAGATCACTATTGCCAGCACGACCGAAAGGGTCACGAGCGAGAACGAGTAGTGGTGATGCATTCCGGGCGTCCGCATGGCCGCCATGGCGGTGTAGTGCAGGCCTGAGATTCCCACGCCGCCCAGAAGGACACCGGCAGCCACGGCCCGCGGCCATCCTATCTTGCCGCGGCCCACGACGAGGAGCGCCGCGCCGGAACCCGTAATGCTCACCAGCAGGGAGAGTACGACGGTGGGCCAGTCGAACAGCACGGGGACGGGCAGACGCAACGCCATCTTCCCGGTGTAGTGCATAGACCATGTGCCTATCCCATCCACCGTCGCGCCGACGGCCAACCACGCGAGCCAAGTCCAGGTCCGACCACCTGCGTCCCTTAACCGGTCGATAAGGGCGCGTGCGGCGTACGCCGCCAGGATTGAGACGAAGATGGATAGCGCAACCAGACCGGGGTCGTGATGAGCAACTATAATTTGGCCCGTGTCCATCGTCTTATCCTAGCGACGCGTATCAGCAACTCCCTTACACCTTCTGATTATTAGCCCGGCTTTCCATCGGGCACTTCGGCCCAAGCAATCAAAAACCATTCCGCTCGTATGCTCCGGGTTTACGCGCACGACTGGAGTTAGTCACAACAAAGCCGACGCGGCGCGTAAATGGCTACGGTGATTATACTCCTTGAGGTCTCTTTAGCTTCGGTGTGTTCATACCGGCATTCTGACCTGCTCTTTCGTCCGTCCGTCACCCTTTTTTGCCTTCATCGAACTGATATTGCCCCGACTCACAACTCACGGCATATCGGCTGGCGGGCCGCTAAATACTCGAAGCAGTTATCAATCGTCTGAGCTTTGAAGTGCTGCCCAAGCGGTTGAGAACTGGGCGGCATGGAGGTTGCCGTGGATGACCGGCGGTCAGGTGCGGCGACGGCAGTAAAGCTGTCGAAGATCTCCCGGTACTGACCATTACCAATTAGTTCCCGACAGGCGTCGAGGGGTCAATTTTATTTTTCATGCAGACCTCTCGTCCATCAACGCTCACTGAGCACTTCAAACAACAACATCACAGATAGGAGAAAACTTCTGATGACTTTCCGTTCCCCTCTTCGCTTTGCACTTCTTCTGGCCGCGCTCTTCGTCTTCGGCGGCTCAGCCTACGCGCAGGGGCCTGCCGTCGGCTCCGCGACGACGACCTCCGAGTTGGAGATGTCTGCGACCGTGCAGACCGCCGTGCAACTCAACATCTCGACCGGCGCGGGCGGCGCGACCGTCTCGGGCAGCAACGCGACCGGCCTCTTCCAAGTCGCCTTCGGCAACGTCAACGGCCTCGGCCTCGGCACGCCCGCGGCCGGCGTCTCGGTCGTCGCCGACGCTTCGGGCGCGCTCTACAAGACGCCCATCAACCTGACGCCCGTCTACTCTGGCTTCACGACCGAGACGGCCACCATCGAGGTCGAGCAGGACGCCGCCGGCGACACGGCGCTCGCACGCGAGGGCAACTCGTCCATCGCTTCGGCCTCGACGGTGAGCACCTCGACGCCCGCCAGCGTCGCCACGGGCGGCGCGAGCGGCGTCGCCGTCGAACGCTACGTCGGCATGTACGTGTCCCGTGCCGAGGCCGCCGGCGCGAAGAGCGCGACGCTGATCTACACCATCACAGTCGAGTAGCCTCGCCCACGGCTGACTGTGAAAAGGGTTCGCCCGCTTGCCCTATCATCGAAGCGAGGCGCAGGGCTTCAGCCGAAGCGACCGGGGCGGGTCGCTTCGGCTGGGCAAGCGGGCGAACTGCTTTAGAGAGAAATGACTATGTCCCCATGCAGAATCATCGCGCTCGCCTGTGTTCTGGTCGCACTGTGCGGCGGCCCACTTGCGGCGCGTGCACAGCAAAACTCCCTCGGCGTGACCCCGGCCTCCGTTGACGCGCGGGTGAAGCGCGGCGCGACCCACACTCAAACCTACACCATCTTCAACCGCACCCCCGTGCGTCTGCGCTTCCGCTGCTCGGTCTCCGACTACTGGTACGACGAGCAGAACCGGCGGCTGACGGGCCGGCCCGGCACACTCCCGCGCTCGGCCTCCCCGTGGGTGCAGCTCTCGCCCTCGGAGGTCGTAGTTGAACCGAACGGCGCGGCGACCGTCAAGGCCGTCATCACCGTCCCACAGTCCGCCGCCGGCAGCTACTACACGATGCCCGTCTTCGAGGCGACGCCCGACGCCCCGGCGGCGCAGCCGACGCCCGGCACAGAGACGACTGCCACCGCCGCCATCGGCATACGCTTCCGCGGCCTGTTGATGCTCACGACGGATACGGCCGCCGAGTACAACGTCGCGGTCCTGGGCGGGAAGGTCACTCCGCCGACGGAGTCGTCCACCCTCGGCTTCGACCTCGACGTACTCAACCGCGGCACGGCCCACGCGCGGGTGCGGGGCGTCTTCGCCATCCTCGACTCTTCGGGGAGGATGGCCGGGCGCGGGAAAGTCGGCGAGAAGAGGTTTCTGCCGGGGCAGCGCGACGCTTACAAGGCCGACTGGGCGGGAGACCTCGCGCCCGGTCGCTACACGGCCGTTGTCACGCTCACCTTCGACCGCGCCGGTGCGGAGCCGGCGACGCAGCTCTACGAGATTCCCTTCGAAGTGGGCGCACGACGAGACACTAGAGGGCTAGCTGACAAATAGCAAAAAGCCTTGAGGGCCGAGAGGAGCTGTCGGTGCGTAGAAAAACCGTCTGGAGATGGGTCAGGTTCTGGTGCGTGCTGTCGCTCGCCGTCGCGCTCCTCGCCCCGCTTCCGGTCACTCAGTCCGCCTCCTCCGCCGTCGCCTACGTCGCGGGCATCGCCCGCCTCTTTACGCCCCAAGGCGCCTCTCCGACGAAGACGAGTCAGCCCGGCGACGACTTCCGGCGCGGACACGTGCCGCGTCTCAAACTCATGCCGCGTGAAAGCCGCGAGATAACCCTCGACGAGGTGGTCGTCGCGGTGACGACGGTAGACCCGCAGACGGTCGGGGCCGAAATCAGCGGCGAGCGGAGCGTGCGACTCACGGGGCTGGTGCCGGGCGAAACCATTCTGATCGTCTCTGGCAAGAGCGCCCGCAACACCTACGCCGTCGAGGTGTCACGCCCTTTGCGCGCCGCGCGACCCGCGCCGGAGACGGCACGGCAGGTTGAAAAGCTGGAGCCCTTCTCCGGCTCTTACGCCTTGTCCTTCTCCCCCGCCTCGCAGGGCGGCCCCTTGCTGTTGCGAAATAACTTTGAGTTCAATCAGAAGCTGGGGCATGGGCGTGTGCTGCGCGCGGGTGCCGACGTGTTCAACTTCTTCGGGGGCGGCGGTCGAGGTCTGACGTACCCGCTCGGCTTCGGTGCGAACCGGCTCGTGCTCGGCCTTGACTCCCCGGCGGGCAAGCTCGACGTGCTGGATAGTGAGTTGGACGTTTCACGGTTGAGCCTCAGCGGCTACACAATGCGTGGGCCGCACATGGTCTCGTCGCGCACGTCCGCGTTGCGCGGCGCGGAGTTGTTCGCAGGCGCGGCCCGCCCGTCGCCTAACATCTTCGACGGCGGCGAAGGCAGACTCGCGGGAATCGTCGCGCCCGTCTTCGAGGGTCGCGCGTGGCGTTTGCGTGCGGGCGCAATTCTGGTTGACCCCGCGCGTGAAGAGTCCGGTTCCGGGGCCGGCATCGTCTGGCAGACAGACGCGCTCTATATGCCCGACGAAAAGACGCGCGTGGAATTCGAGGCGGCCTACGCTTGCGGCGGGCTGTCGTGGCGCGCTCTTCTCGACGCGCAGCGCGGCGGGTTCCGCCTCCGCGGCGAATCCTTCAGGCTCGACCGCCGCTCGCCTTTCATCCGTCTCGGCGCGCAGCCCGCGGGCCGTCAGACCTACGCCTTCGACCTCCAGTGGCGACCGGGCAACTCCGCCGGCCTGTCCGTTGGCTTCAGCCGCACCACGGCCTTTCCGTCCGAGGGCCTGTGGCGGACACCTCTCAACAGGTCTTCCTTATACTTTAACGCGCACCTGAAGACCTCGCGCTCCTCACGCGTCTCGTTCAACTTCACGCAGCAGAACCTCGAAGCCGCCGTCGCCACCAACCGCCTCGTCACATGGCAACTCCAGACGCGCAGCGCCTTGCTCCGCCACTCACTGCGGCTCGACCGGCGCTGGTCGAACGACATCGAGGCGCGCTTCACCTTCAGCCGCGAGGCCGAAGCGGGCACCCGGATGAGCCGGGGGCTAAACATACGCGAGCAACTGCGCTACTCGCGCGGGAACAACTCCGTCACGGCCTACTTCAACTACCAGAACAACACGCCCTCGCTCGCGGGTCTCGTCGCGCGCAACCCCGCGCTTCTGCCGGAGGCCGCGCGCGCAGCCTTCGAGGCCGACCCGGCAGGCTTCCTTCTGACGAACCGTGAACTGCTCCCGCAACTCCTACCGGGCGTCGAACTGCCCTTGACGCGCAGCACCGAAGTCGGGCTTCGCCTTCAAACGGCCCTCTCGCGCATCAACGTGGTCGGCGACCTGCGCTACAGCGCGGGCGAAGTGTTCGCGAGCGAAAGGCGCGATCTGCTGACGAACTTCGGCGCGGCCCTGCGACTGGACGCCGCCAACTCCGTGCAGGTAAGCGGCGCGCTCTCTTTCGCTTTCAAGGCGGCAGACGGCGGGCGCTCGGCGCTAACCGTCACCTTCGTCCACCGCTTCGGCGCGCAGGGGCGCGGCGGCCTTCAACTCTCCGAACTGCTGGGTCTGAATCGCGGGCGGATTCAGGGCCGCGTCTTCACAGACCTGAACGGGGACGGGCGTGACGACCCCGGAGAGCCGGGCGTGGCCGCGATGACCGTGCTGCTGGATTACGACCGGAGCGTGAGGACGGACGCGGGCGGCCGTTTTAGCTTCGACTCGGTTCCGCCCGGCGAGCACGGCATCACGCTCGCCTCGGACGATCTCGGCGTGCGGCTGCGCGCGAGCACGGCGACCGAGCAGCGCGTCTATCTTGCCGCGCGGCAGACGGCGCGCGTCGCGTTCGGCTTGAATGACTTCGGCTCCGTTTCAGGACGCGTCTTCAACGACCTTTTCCTGACCGGCGAATCGGCAGCGAGCGACGCGCCCGGCGTCGGCGGCGTGCGAATCTTGCTGCGCCCAGCCGGCGCGGGACTCCCCGCATTAGTACGGACGGCCGACGCCGCTGGCTTCTATGAATTCCGCAACCTCCCTCCGGGGCACTACACGCTTGACGTCGATCTGCTGACCTTCCCGGCAGATTTCCGCCTGTCGGCGCGGACGCCCTGGGCCGTAACGGTCGAGCCTTTGCGCGGCTCATACCTCGACCTTCCGCTCGCAGCCCAGCGCGCCGTCTCCGGCGTTGTCTTCCTCGACCGTGACGGGGACGGGCGCTTCGACCCGCAGCAGGATGAGCCCCTGAGCGGGGTGAAAGTTACCACCGCTGGGACAGAGGTTCTGACCGATCAGCATGGCTCGTACGTCGTACGAAATCTTCCGGTCGGGCGGTCGGAGTTACACGCCCTCTGGGCGGCGGGTCGGAAGACTGGGGCCATCACCGTTGAACTCAGCGCGGCCCCTGTTCTCCTAAGGCAACAGAACATCGCCGTGAGATGAAACCGCCTGGTTAGTGGTACGGTTAGCACATGGAGGGGCGAGGCCGCGGCTCAGCGACAGTCTAGGCGCGTGTGGCGGTGCGCCGACAACTTGTAGATCACCCGACTATTTTGGCGATTAAGGGCAACTATGTAATTTCTGACGTGAGCGGTTGGATGAATCCAGAGCGGGCGGCGTATCGGCACGGATCGAGGAAGTCCTCGAGGGGTTGCACGAGTCACCATCCGGCAGCAAAAGGTAAGGGCGTGCTCTACTGGTCCCGGCATTCGTCGGCTGGATCTCTAAGGCTCTTCTTCATACCTGAGGAAGTTGACGGCATTCTGTGCCAGATTCTACCGCCCGTGATCGTACCTCATCACCGTCTTCGGATCCTTGTGCTTCGACATCATCTGCACCTGCCGGTAGGTGAGCCCCGACTCCAGCGCTCTGGTGATGGCCGTCCTTCGCAGGTCGTGCGGCGAGAGGTCACCAAGAGGTGAGTAGTCGGCCCACCGCTTCACTATCTTCTGCACCATCCGTGTCGAGAGCGGCTTGTCGAAGTCGAGCGTGCGGTAGTTCGTGTGCGGCTGAAAGAGCGGCGCCTGGTCACCGTCCGAATGCACGATCTCTCTGCGCTTGCGATCCAGTCGCAGGTAATGATCTATCGCCTCCTTGACGTCCTTCGGCAGCGGCCAGACCTCCTCCCTTCCCCCCTTGACCTTGCACCGCAGCGTCCAGCGGCCGTGGCTCCATTTCATAGACGAAGCCCTGAGTGAGCAGACCTCGGAGACGCGCAAGGAGAGGCGCAGCATCACCAGCATCAGCGCGTAGTCCCGTGCGCCCTCCGGCTTCTCGCGGTCCGGCCCGGACAGCAGGTAGCGCACCTCCT